>JAZQHW010000055.1:0-5257 GCA_045540795.1 Faecousia sp.
ATTGGTGGAATTTCTTCAGCATTGTGGGGAACTATTATTACTACGAAATATAGAAAATTTCATGTAAAAGATATATTACTAGATTTCGTAAATGTAAAACAAACATATTCAAGCTATTTACTTGTTATAGCATTTTTTGCATTAGATTTTTGTTGTGTTTTTGGTTTATATGTTGAATTAATTATGCTGACAAAATTATTCGTAGTCGTAGAAGCCGTGACCGGTCTTGCGGCCGTAATAGCCCTTGTTGTACAGTTCCTCATAGATATCGTACATATCCGGCTTCACACCAGTCTTCTCGTAGCGAGCCTTCATCATCGTGAAGCTCAAGTCGATACCGGTCAGGTCAGCCATACGGAACACGCCCATCTTGTGGTTGAAGCCCTTTTCCAGAGCAATGTCAACTTCCTGGGGGGTGCAGTAGCCGTTCTGAACCAGATATCTTGCCCGCTCGGTCAAGCCGGCAACCAGGTAGTTACCTGCAAAGCCGGGGATCTCCTTCTTCTGCCAGATGGGGCTCTTGCCGATAGCCTTACAGAAATTAAAGGCAGCCTCAGCAGTTTCCTCACTGGTGTGGGGACCCTGAACCACTTCCACGAACTCCATAACCAGCGCAGGGTTGTAGAAGTGCATATTGCACAGGCGGGAAGGATTCTTCAGGCAGTCGGCAAACAGAGAAGAAACCATATAGCTGGAGTTGGTGCAGACGATGACATTCTCGTCGATGAGCGCATCCAGCTGACGGAAGAAGGTTGCCTTGATCTCCTGGACCTCTACGATGGCCTCGATGACGCAATCCACGCCTTCCACAGCCTTCTTCAGATCACCCTCGATGTGGTAACGGGAACGGATCTGGGCAACCTGCTCTTCAGTCATACGACCTTTGGCAATACGGCCAGCCAGGTATTCGTCCTCCCACTGCTGCACAGCTTCCAGAACTTCAGGCTTCAGGTCATAGACCGTAGCGTCAAAGCCGTGGATAGAAGCGCACAGTGCGATCTGACGGCCCATCAAGCCACCGCCCACAACACAAATTTTTTTAATTTCCATAGAGAAAAGCTCCTTTTCACTTTGTAGCAAATACAGTATACTTTGGAAGCGCCTTTTTTTCAATTATTAAATTGCACAAAGAACACATATAAATTTTGTGCAATTTTGTTATTTACACTTCTTTTTCAATATTTTCGCAATCAGAATTGTCTAAAATTTTGTTTTTAACAAAAGGCAAACAAGTAAAAGGCGCAGGCGTACATCGGTACACCTGCGCCTTTTACTTGTAATCCACGTCAAAATATCCTGCAAAACAATGCTCCCTGTTATCCCTTTGTCAAATACCGCTCTGCGCTATGGGCTGCCATTGCGCCATCTGCCACCGCCGTAACGATCTGCCGCAGCTCCTTCGTCCGCACATCCCCCACCGCAAACACCCCAGGGATATTGGTCTCGGTGCTCTCCCCTGCCAGGATATAGCCGCTGCCATCCAGCATCAACTGCCCTGCCACCGGCTCCGTTGCCGGCACTCTGCCGATGCTGATAAACACTCCGTCACAATGCACCGTCTGCTCTGCTCCGGTATTGAGGTCCAACACCTTTACACCGGTAAGCTTTTCTTCAAATGCAAAACCACTGACTGCACTGTTCCAAAGAAATGTTACATTTTCCGCCTGAAGCAACGGTTTGTGATAAACCTGTGTTGCACGGAGAGTATCTCTCCGATGGACGATGATCACTTTTTTGCAGATTCGGGATAACAGCAGTGCATCCGCTGCCGCGGAATTGCCACCGCCTACCACCACAACTGTCTTATCCCGGTAGAACATACCGTCACAGGCTGCGCAGTAGTTTACGCCCCGTCCCACCAGTTCCTTTTCACCAGGTAACCCCAAAGCTTTGGGATTGGCACCGGTAGCATATACCACCGTCTTTCCCAGAAAAGTCCCCTGGTCTGTATGGACTTTCTTAGGCTCTGTCATTAATTCCACAGATTCGACTTTCCCATAGACTGTTTCCGCGCCAAAGCGCTCCGCACCCTGCTGCATCTGCTCACCCAGGGTAAATCCGTCCACACCCTCCGGGAATCCCGGATAATTGTCAATTTGGGTACTCAATGCCATCTGCCCACCGGCAGAGAGCTTCTCCAGCACCAACGTGCTGAGCCCGGCTCTTGCGGCATACAGGGCAGCGGTATAACCGCCGGGTCCGCCCCCCACCACGATCATATCATACAGCTTGCTCATAAGGTCTCCCTCACTTTCCCAGCGCTTCCTTGACAAATGCCTCGATCTGCGCTTTGGATTCCGGTGCTACGATTGAACCCAGTGCCTCCCCGTTCTGGTACAGAACCAAAGTGGGAATTACCTGGATCTGCTCCTGGGTAGCCAACAAAGGCTCTTCATCGATATTTACCTTACCCACCGTAATGTGCTCCTCCTGCTCCTGGGCAAAGCGCTCCAGCGCCGGGGCGATCCGGCGGCAGTAAACACACCATGGTGCCCAAAAATCTACCAGTACCGGTTTTTCCCCTACAATAAGCTCCTGAAAATTACTCTGTTTCAATTCGATCATAAGATCCACCCCTTTTCTTTTTTCTTTAGTATATCCCCAAAAAGGATCTTTTTCCGTGATTTTGTCACAAAACCGGTGGGGTTGTTTCAATAATATATGATTTTTTCTGCTTTACTTCTGCACAGATCCTTGTTATGATACAAAAAACGAACACAAGGAGTGGATAATATGAAAAGAGCATTTATAATTCTGCTGGCACTGCTCATAATCGTCTGTTTCGCAGCCTGTTCCAAGGGCGACGCTTCTGCTCCGGAAAGCATTACCGTCAACGGCGATTTCATTTTCGTGGTAGACAAAGACGCAGATAATACCGCCCGGCAGGTCGCCGTTTGTCTGCAAGCCACTCTGGCGCAGAAGTTCCCCCTGTTTGAGCTTCCCATCGGTCATACCATGCCGGAGAAAAATGCGATCGTGCTGCATGTGGACAGCTCCATGGCGCCTGGTGAATGTACCCTGGAACTGAAATCTTCCGGCATTTATTTAACCGCGCAGGAATCTCATGTGCTACTCCACGCAGCCAGACAGCTGCGGCAGGCACTGCTTGATTCCGGTTCTCCCACAGTCACACTGGAAATGTGCAATACGGTCACACAAACCTTGACCTCAGATGACCTCCCCTTTGTTTTTCTATCGCAAAACCTGCTGCGCAAGGACGCGGACGGCGGCAATTTAGTTACAGACCGCACCCCCCGCTTCGAAAAGCTCATGAAGGAATACCAGCCGGACATTCTGGGTACCCAGGAATGCTCCCTCTATTGGAAGCAGGTTATTGATAGCAGCTTCGGTGACATCTATACCTCCACACAAACCGCCGCCAACTGGGATAAGCGCGGTAATCCTATTTACTTCCGTGCTGACAGGTATAAGATCCTGGATGCCGGTATCTTCTGGCTCTCCCCCACTCCCTATATATTCTCTCAGTTCGAAGGAGACTCCGGTCCCAGGCAATGCACCTGGGCTTTAGTTCAGGATCTTATTACCGATCAGGAACTCTTGGTTGCCAATTGCCATCCGGACTGGAATAACGATACCCAGCGGGCATTGCAGGTGAAAGTGATCTTTCAGGAACTGGGAGAGAAAATGCAAGGAGCTCACGTCATCCTGTGCGGTGACTTTAACAGCGAGCCGGATGGTCCCATTTATGCCCTCGTCACAGGCAACGGACTGCTGGACACCCGTAAAACCGCCAATCTGGATCATTCTGAGGTGAATCATACCTTCCACGGATTTGGCACAAATGCCACCTTTCTGGATTACATCTTCCACAGCGATACTTTGGAAACCAACCTCTACCGCATTGTAAGCGAAACATACGGTGGCTACATTTCCGACCACTACGGTGTACTCGCTGAGCTTAAATTTAAATGAGACTAACTATTAAAATCCGCCCGTTACCCTGGTTTACAGGACAATGTGGGCATTGTCCCCTACATAAAAAGGATCGACTCAAACGAGCCGATCCTTTTGCTTATTTCCAGTTTGCTATTGCGAAGTAGCTCTTGTCCGCCATTACCAGCTGGCACAGTTCTTCCGTTGTCATATCAGAGCTGTATTCCTTGCCGTTTTCCAAAACGATATATTCAAATTCCTCCATCTCTTCAAAGGGGAAAGAAATTTTTGTTTCGTCGTTGACACTTTCACCGCTCCAGGAAAAGGAATCTGCCTCGTATACTGTCCAGCCGGCAAATTCTGCTCCTTCTTTTTTGGCTTCTACAAAAGTGTCCCACATTCCCTCTGCCATTACATCAGTAAGGGTTTGACCTTCTTCCAGCCAATAGTTATAAACGGTGCTTTCATAAGTATCTGTTGTTTCACCAGCCTGAAAAACCAACTGACCACCATTACCGGAGAGCGAGATGGCGCAGGTCGTCACGCCCACTTCCCACATATAGTCCTCTTCCACAAAGTAATCTTCCAACGCAATGCTGCTCCACTTTGCCACGATCTCTGCCGTATATTCCGGAATAATAGGCATTGCCAGGATCTCCTCTGTTGTATAGAGCTTATCTCCGGAACGCAGTTTATAAGTACTGCTTTCAAAGCCGTCGGCATCCACCTCAACCACCGCTTCAAAGATCGCCCAGCCTTCAAAGGTGTCCCCTTCCAGATAGGGTTCTATTTTTGCGATTTCCTGAGCAGTCAGTACATCGCCAATGGTATCTCCGGGTTTGCCAGCCAAACCGTAGGCGCCGGTTTCTGCAATGGTTCCATCCGTCATAGTCACCTTCAGGGTGCTTCCTGTAATGCCGTAGGCATCGATACTGAAGTACAGTTCTGTTTCCTCTTTCGCTTCTGTGGTTTCCGGGGCATCCGTCTGCTCTGTATTTTCCGGTGCATCCGTCTGTACCATAGTTTCCGGAGCGTTGGTTGGATTACCGGTATCCTTACCGGTTTCACCACAGCCTGCAAAAACAAAAACACAGGCAAGCAGGAGAATCAAAATGCTGTTGATTTTTTTCATTGATGAACACCTTCCTTTTTGTTTTTCTACAAATACAGTGTATCACCTACCTTCTATAAATGCAAGAAAAAAAGGAACGGCACATATGCACAATGTCAGTAAGTTAAGCTGACATACCCCCTACCATCTATTTCTTCGATGGTAGGGGGTGTTTTTTTGTAATATTTAAAAAAAGGACTTGACAAACGGGTCATTTCGTGCGGCCATTTTGCTAATCGCAATTAGCAAAAT
>JAZQHW010000056.1:0-19927 GCA_045540795.1 Faecousia sp.
GGCTTACTTTTATATCTCAACTGCAGAAGAATAACCCCCGAAGCATACAATCTTCGGGGGTTAGAATTATCGCGTCAGGGTATATACATCAGATTTTACAGACTGACCGTACTTATCGGTAACAACACAATAAATCTGACGGCCTTCACGCTCAGGTGTTACTTCAATCGTATAATTATACCCCTTGTATGCGGATGTGTATTTAAACGCACTATCACCGGGATTCTTGTAATACCAGGCATAGGTCAAGCCCTCGCCGCGGACAAATACACGGTATTCCAACAGGTTTTCTCCACGCGGCACAATTACCGCGCTATGAATTTCCGGCTTATCTGCCATATACAGGGTAACCGGATATGTTTCAACTTTCTGTCCGTATTTATCCGTAATCTCACAGTAGACCGATCTTAAATGACGTGCCTGACTCATTTGAACCGAGTATGTAGTTCCTTTGTAACTGGATGTATAAGTATACTTGGAATCACCCCAGTTTTCAAAATACCACTTATAGGTCAAGCCTTCCCCGCTTGCCACAAAGCTTACAACGGCATTTTTTCCTTCGGCTACCGTAACAGATTCCGGCTCTCTGGTGATTTTCGGTGCCGGGATCATAGAGATTGTGACGGTGTTCGTCTTGACGGACTGTCCGTACTTGTCCGTCACTA
The DNA here is from genome assembly GCA_045540795.1 of Faecousia sp. Lineage (GTDB taxonomy): Bacteria > Bacillota > Clostridia > Oscillospirales > Oscillospiraceae > Faecousia. The sequence goes on from JAZQHW010000056.1 coordinate 666, forward strand.
CACAGTAAAGCTGACGACCGTCCCGTTCCTCGTTCATCTGTGCTGTGTAAGATGCTCCCTTATAAGAAGTTGTCAAGCTAAAGCTACTTGCGCTCTTATTTTTATAATACCACTTATAGGTCAATCCCTCACCGGAAGCAGCCAGGCTTACTGTCACATTTTTGCCACTGATTGCCTTAACAGAAACCGGCTGTTTGGTGATCTTGGGAGCTGCAGCCATAGAGACTGTAACAATATTGGTCTGCACCTTCTGACCATACTTATCCGTGACAACACAATACAACTGCCGTCCGCTTCTTGTCTTATCCATAGTTACGCTATAGGTATTCCCGGCAAAGGCTGTTGTTTTACTGAAACCGGCTGCACCGGCATTTTTAAAATACCATGCATACTTCAATCCCTCACCGGAAGCGGTGAGTGCAACCTTCGCAGTCTGCCCGTTGGCAACTTTTACAGAAGCCGGTTGCTTTGTGATCTTAATCGCCGGAATCATAGAGATCGTAACCACATCCGTCTTCACAGATACACCATATTTATCCGTAACCACACAGTACAGCTGTCTGCCGCTTCTGGTTTTATCCATAGTGACGCTATAGTTGTTCCCGGTAAAGGCTGTGGTCTTGCTAAAACCGGCTGCACCAGCATTTTTAAAGTGCCAAGTATACTTCAAACCGTCACCGGTAGCGGTAAATGCAACCTTTGCCGTTTTTCCGTTAACCGCCCTTACAGATACCGGCTGTTTTGTAATATAGGCAGCACCGGTCATCCGAAGCGTTACGGTATTGGTCTTTACCGTCTGACCATATTTATCCGTAACAACACAGTAAACCTGCCGTCCGGCACGGGATGTATTCATTGCCACAGAGTAGCTTGTTCCTGTGAAGCTGTTGGTTAAACTAAACTTGCTTGCGCTTCTATCTTTGAAATACCACTTGTAAGTCAGTCCCTCACCGGAAGCGGCAATACTTACAGCAGCAGTCTTGCCATTGGCAACGATCACTGTTGCCGGCTGTCTGGTGATCTTGGGTGCCGGGATCTGTCTTTGCCATACACCGGCACTGTTGAACTGGTGATATACACCACCAATCGCAACCACACCGGTAACCATAGCACCGTTTACCTTGCTGAAATAGTATTTTTGCCCACCAATGGTTGTCCAATCTGTTGCCATGGTACCGCCGGTGCCCCATTTAAAATAATACTTCTTGCCGCCGATAGCTTTCCAACCGGTCACATTCTTTCCGTTCTCGCCATAATATCGGTTGCCGTTTCTATTATAAAAACCCGCAAAACAGATATCCGCAATCTCTATATCTGTATTGGGACGTCCGGTTCTGGTAACCTGTTCCCATTGCTTCACCGTTCCCAAATAGGAAACATTTTTCAAAGCGTCGCAAGAAGCAAAACTGTTATCAATCGTCTTAACACTTGCAGGAATCGTCACCGTAGACAAGCTTGTACAGCCGGAAAAAGTACGGTATGCAATAGCGGTGACATTTTTGGGGATGTTGACGGTTTTCAGCGCCGTACATCCTCCAAATGCATAATCGCCTAAAGTAGTAACACTTTCGGGAATCGAAACAGATTTCAATGTACTTTGTCCGCTGAATACCTGTTTGTTAATTGACACAGTTCCGGCTTTGACCGTTACAGAAGAGGGGCACTCCCCTATGTATGCGTATAATACCTTGCCTACATAAACAGCGCCTTTGGGAAGATTCTGATACCACAGGGTTTTTTCCAAAGCATAATCTCCCACAGAAGTAATACTTTCCGGGAATTTGATGGTTTTCAGATTTTCGCATAGTACAAACGCAGAAGGCGCAATTGCAACAGTTCCTTCTTTAATCGTTACCGTTGTAGGGTCTCCCTTACACCAAAGCGCTACCTTTCCCAAATAAACGATACCATCCGGCTTAGATGACAACCAGTGGGTGCCATCAAATGCATATTCGTCAACATAGCAAACATTGGCACCACCGGTTACCGTAGACAAGTTATAACAGCAGTCAAATGCACAAGAGCCAATATGTGTCAGACTGGCAGGTAACTTCAAAGAACTGATATTCGTGAAATAAAACGCATTGTCACCGATGCTTGTAACGGTATTCGGAATCGTTACATTTTTCAGATTCTCACAAGAATTGAAGGCATTTTTGGGAATAACCGTAACACCGCTGGGAATCTTTACTGATTTCAAGCCGTTGCAACCCACAAAAGCACCTTCCCCAATTGTGGTTACACTATCCGGAATACTGATAGCAGTCATATTGCCACAACCCCAAAGCGCACCTGCTGCAATCGTCTTTACAGTATTGGGGATCGTGTAGCTGCCGGACAGTGTCCTGGGCGCTGCAATCAGAACCGTTTTATCCTTACTAAATAAAACGCCCTTGGCGTCACTCCAAAAGGCAGTATTGCCACTTGCTACGGAAATATCGGCCAGACTGTTGCATCCGTAGAACACGTTGTTCCCCAGCTTCTTCACGCTGGCAGGGATATTCACCTTTGTCAGCTTGCTACATTCTTGAAAAGCGTTATCGCCAATAGAAGTCACATTACCGGGAATCGTAAATTCTGTCAGATCCGAGCAATTCCAAAAAGCGCGATTGCCAATTGCGATGATACTGTCAGGGAGTTTAACGCTGACAATCTTCTGAGTCCAAAAATTCATACCCGTAATAGCATTATCGCCAATGACTTTTGTGCCGGCTTTTATCTCAATGGTTATATTCTCGTATGCCACCATCATACCACGTTTGTAGTCAATCGCAGCCTTTCCTGCGTATACAACACCATAGGGCTGATTTTCATACCATTTCGTGTAGTAAAATGCATTACTTCCAAAGTGGACTACGCTGTCCGGGACGTTGATAGTTTCCAATTTTTCGCAGTCAAGAAATGCGCAAATTCCTATACTGGTGACGCCGTTGGGAATCGTTACGGCAGTCATTTTTTTACAGTCTTCAAATGCGCGCTCACCAATAGCAGTTACCGGATATCCACCCAGCTTTGACGGAATGGTAATCGCACCGCTAACGTCGGTATTACATTTTACAATCGTTGCTTTATTATCCGTCACCTTATAGATATAGCTGCCGCTGGTGTCCGCTTGCGCTTCCAACGGAAGCAGCAGAAGGCACAATCCCACGAGGACCAACATCAAACATACGGATAGCCACTTTTTACAAGTCTGCATAATACTTCCTCCTTATAGAGTTCTTACACTTTCGTTCCACAAACAATTATCCACAAATATAAGAAATACTCCTTCTACGTCCCTCTCTTTTTTTGATTAGTTTAATCCATTAAACGTTTTTATCTTAACACATATTTCTCCCCATGTCAATAATAAACAGCAGTTCGACCTATGATTACAACAAAGACTTAGCCACCGCTGGAAAATATGAGCAGCAGGCAGGTATTATATCTCATCTGTGGTTTTCATCATCACCCGGTACTGGGTGGGTGCCATACGGCAATATTTCCGGAAGAAATTGCTGAAATAGTATTCACTGCCGAAGCCGCAGTTTACAGCGATCTGCTTCACCGGCAGATCCGTATCTGCCAAAAGGGTCTTTGCTTTTTTCAGCCGGGCACCGGTGATGTAATCCTGGGGGGTCGTGCCGGTGGCTGCTTTAAACCGCCGGGAAAACTGGACATAGGATAAATAATACCGCCCTGCCAGCTCTGCCAGATTGATCTTCTCGTGGAGCATCCGGTTGATCTCCCCTATTGCCTCTTCCACAATATGATCCTTCCGGATATCCTCCCGGGACGATGCCGCATTTTCCAGCCGGTACTGATTCACCAGGTCACCGAACAATGCCAGCTTGCAGGCAAAATCATCCAAATGGACACCGGCTTCGCTCATACGCAGCAATGCCAAGGTAGATCGGATCCGGTCCACATCCCGGAAAACCACCTTCCCTGAACCAAAAATACCGTTCTCTGTGCGGTACCGGAATAAGTAGATACTGGCTTTTTCCAGGATCTGCCGGTGATAAAACACACCTTTTTTGAAGTTTACTGCCTCCAAAGGTCCTACCACCTGCACACCGCTTCCACAATCGAAAGAAAAGCTGCCGTTTTCCACCAATGCCAGAATATCATCCTGTCCCAGATAGTTCTCGTGATCAAAGTGCTCCCGGACAACCTGTTTGCACACCAGCAAGCTATGTTCCATCCGTTGTCACCCCTATGATAAAATAGTATAAGTCCATTGTAATACCGTCGCATTGTCTTGTCAAGAAGTTTCAAAAATCTCAACAATTCTTTTATTTCTCTCATATTTCATTTCTGTTTTTTCTTTTTCTTCTATGATCAATCTGCATATTATTTCACAATAAAAATATTTTTCTATCCTTTTTGGATTCTATGTGCTATGATATAAGATATAACTATTTGTAATATATTACCCATTGTAAGGAGCGGCTATGAAACGCAACTACCAAAAGAAAATGTTTGCCGGGCAAAACCTCCGGGAGCTCTCCCGGGAATTCGCCTGGATCGGTCAATACAGCCTGATGTACAAAGGGCAGGTTCTGTTCTATTCCCTGCTTGGCATCCTGGGCACCGGACTTGGTCTTGCCGGCAGTGTTGTCAGCAAATACATCATTGATGCCGTCACCGGCTACGAAAACAGCGCCCTGATCACTGCCGGCATTTTTTATGTTCTAATGCAGCTTCTGCGTATTGGCATCTCTGCGGTCACTTCCCGAATCAGTGCCAAGATCAACATCCGGGTCAGTCAGCATATCCGCAGCGATATCTATGACAAGATCATGACCGCAGACTGGCAGCAAGCTTCCCGTTTTCACTCCGGTGATCTGTTAAACCGGCTGACCAATGACGCTACCAGTGTTGCCTCCAGTGTACTGGGCTGGATCCCGGATCTTGTCACACGGCTGCTACAGTTTTTAGGCACCCTGGGTGTGATTTTGTATTACGATCCCACCCTGGCAATACTGGCGCTTCTCAGCGCTCCCGTAACCTTGGTGATGAGCCGGTTCGTTGCCAAAAGAATGCGGGAGCATAACCAGGAAATGCGGCAGCTGAGCAGCGAGATGATGGTGTTCGAACAGGAATCCTTCCACAACCTGCAAACCATCAAAGCTTTTGATTTGACAGAGCACCACAGCAAGCAGCTGCGTACGCTGCAAAAGAAACTCAAAACTGCTTATTTGGACTACAATTTATTCTCCGTGGGTAACTCCGCCCTGATGTCCCTGGTGGGTACTGTTGTTACACTGGTCTGCCTGGGTTGGGGTGTTTACCGTCTGTGGTCCGGTCACATCACTTATGGTACGATGACACTGTTTCTGCAGCTTTCCGGCTCTTTGGCGGCAGCTTTTTCCGCCTTGGTGAACTTAGTGCCCAGTGCCATTAATGCCGGCACCGCTGCCAAGCGGATCATGGAAGTGACCAAGCTGCCCCGGGAAGATCTCAGCCGGGAAAACGACACCGACGAATTCCTGCAATCTCACCGGCAAACCGGTGTGCAGATCACTGCCAAGGAGCTCTCCTTCGGCTATGGCGATCACAAGGATGTATTCTCTCAAGTGAATTTCCAGGCGGATGCCGGACAGATCGTTGCCTTGATCGGTCATTCCGGTGGTGGCAAGACTACCCTGCTGCGGCTGCTTTTAGGTATTGTAAAGCCTCGCTCCGGCAAACTTTTCGCCTCCGGTCCTGCCGGAGATGATCCCATTTTCCTGTCCGCTTCCAGCCGCAAGCTATTCTCCTATGTACCCCAAAGCAACACTATGTTCTCCGGTACTGTCCGGGAGAATCTTTGTTTGGTCAAACCCGATGCCACCGACGAAGAACTTTACCGGGTATTGGAGATCGCTTGCGCGGATACTTTTGTCAGAAACAAACCTATGGGTCTGGACACCCCGGTCTTGGAAAAGGGCGGCGGTTTCTCCCAGGGACAGATCCAGCGGCTTTCCATTGCCCGGGCACTGCTGACTCAAACACCGGTTCTGCTTATGGACGAAGCCACCAGTGCTTTGGATATTACCACCGAACGCAAAATACTGGACAACATTATGTCCTCCGGAAAGCTTCGTACCTGCATCGTCACCACCCACCGTCCCAGCGTTCTGGGCATTTGCCACAGAGTATACCGGGTGGAGGACGGTGCTGTTACCCCTGTTTCCCGGGAGGAAGCCCAGCAGATGATGAAGGAACAGTAATGCTATGAACATTTTGGATGTGCATACCCATATCTTACCCGGGATCGATGACGGTGCCGCCACCCCGGAAGAGTCTCTGGAGATGCTGAAAAATGCCATTGCCAGTGATGTAACCGGACTGGTGGCAACACCCCATTTTAATATTCCCAACCATTTTGTTGCCACCAAAGAACAGATATTGGAGGGTTTCCGGAATCTGCAGCAGCTTGCCCGGGATCTGCCCATCACCCTTTTCCCCGGTGCAGAAGTACATATTACCCGTGAGCTGCCCCAAATTCTCCAAAAAGGCGAATTCCTTACTTTGAATAACAGCCGCTATTTGTTGTCTGAGTTTCCGGCGATGGCGGATGCTTCCTACATCCGGAAATATCTGTCCCGGATCCTGGCAGAGGGCTGCATTCCCTTGGTTGCCCATCCGGAACGATACCCTGTGGTATGTCAAGAGCCTTCCATTGTGGAAAGCTGGCTGGATATGGGCTGCCATATTCAGCTTACCGCAGGCAGCGTCCTGGGTAAATACGGCATCACAGTACAAGCTGCGGCGGCATTCCTGCTGAATCACGATCTGGTTGCCTGTGTTGCCAGTGATGCCCACGGCACTCATCACCGTACCAACTACTTAGGAGATATCCGTACATTTTTAGAGACCCACTACAGTCCCCAGTATGCCCGTTTCCTTCTCTGGGAGAATCCCAAAGCCATCCTGCAGGATCAAAATCTATAAAAAATCACCAGGCATTGCGCAATGCCTGGTGATTATTATTAAAACTGATCCAGCTCGTGTTTCAAAACTTCCTTATAGAAATCGCCGTAGAGCTGATAGCCCTCCTGATTATAGTGGACATTATCCGCAACATAAATATCCGTTCTGTGCAGCGGCTCATAGGCGGTGATATCCAGATATGTACAACCCGGCACCTCCTGTGCCAGTTCCCGAAGCAGCGCATCGGTTTTCTGGTACGGCTCCTTGGTGCTTTTCCACAGATTGATACCCTGCAAGTAGATCCGCAGGTCCGGGAAGTCCTCTTTGGCGTACAGCACCACCCGGGCAGCCATCTGGAACAGTTCCTCTGCCGTATATCCGAAGCTCAGTCCGTTACCGCAGCCGGGCGCATATACCAGAACCTTGGGCTCCAGGGCTTTTACCATCCGGGGGTAATAGTACAGATGATGCTCCGCACAGGTAGAGCCGAAGCCGCGGTTTACGCAGCAGGGATTGCCGCTTTTGCCCAGCAGCACCTCCCGCAAGGGAGTCATTTTATACTTGGTACTCCAGCGGGTAAAATTGGACGGACCGTAAAACACGATCTGCCCCGGCGCCGCATTTTCCGCTTCGTAAAGCTGCACCTGTTTTTCCAGGTCTGTATTCCATTTTTCAATGGTCCGCAGCCCAACCTTAACTACTGACATAAGGATCATCCTCTCTATCGTAAGACACCCTCATTATAAAGACCTTTACCGGAAATGTAAAGTTTTATTTCTTTTCGTAGCCTATCAAAAGACCACCCTTTTCCGCATAGTAGCTGCACAGACCCCGACACGTCCCTATCTGAACATCTGCGTTGGGTGCCATTTCCAGGATCATTTCCTTCAGCTTTTCCGCAGCCGGTTCATTTTCGCAATGGGCGATCCGCACCTTGCCTGTCTGCAAGCCTGCCGTTTTCAGATGTTCCATTAGCTTATCCAGGGATTTTGCCAATCCCCGGCACTTATTCATAGGTTCTAATGTACCCTGATCACTGGCTTTACCAACCACCCGGATATTCAAAAAGCCTGCCATTTTTGCCACTGCCGGTGACACTCTGCCGTTGGCTGCAAAATTCTTCAAAGATGCCAGCATAAACACCAACCCGGTAGTTTGCTTATATTCTTCGATCTTTTGGCAGATCTCTTCAAAGGGCAGCGCCTGTCCCATCAGTTCATCCAGCTTTTCCAAAAGCAGCACCAGCTCCGGACCGGCAGAAAGAGAATCCACTACATAAACCCGCTTTCCGGGATTCTCCGATTCATAAACATCTCTGGCAACACAGGCTGCATTATAGCTGCCGGACAAGCCGCTGGTGATGGTGACGCAGAACACCTCCTCTGCCCCGTCAAATGCCGCCAACCAGTCGGCAGTGTTGGGGCAGGAGGTTTTGGAGCGTTCTTTATAACTGTCAAAGAACCGAACCATTGCCGGCACATCCAATGCGGCATCATCCACAAATTCTGTTTCATTGGTAATGATCTTAAGAGGCGCCGCAGCAAAGGATCTACCATGCCAGGCAATCACATTGGCAGAAGAGTCCGCCACGAGTTTTCTTGTTCCCATTTCACACTTTCCTTTCCGGACATCAATATGTGCTAATCATACCACCCCCTTGTATTTTTTCCTATCTACACCCTTTTTATAGCACTCTCCCGTGGGTAGAATCCGCCTCTACAGCGGGTAGCAAGCAAAAAACTCGCCCCTGACGACAAGGTCAAGGGCGAGTTTTCTTTCCGATAAGGCAACAAGCCTTTAGTTTTACAAATAAGGCTTTTCCGTAAGGTACTGACCGATCAGCTTATGGATCTGCTGCAGCTCATTTTCATTTAAAATTGGTTTCTTTATGTAAAATACTGCGCGATGGTTTGCATACGGCTTTCCTGCTTCACACCAAAGGGACACCGGCTTTCACAGTGACCGCACTGCAAACAGGCATCCGCTTTGACAGAAAGCTTGGTGTAGTGATTGGCGGCAATGGTATCCCCTGCCAAAGCCAGATCATAATACTTGTTCACCAGACCGATATCGATCCCTGCCGGGCAAGGCTGGCAATGGTTACAGTACACGCAGGTGCCGGTAATGGTATCTGCTGTGAAGGCGCCCACCACAGAATAATCCTTTTCCTCCGGTGTGGCGTTCAAAAAATGAAGCAGCTGATCCAAATGCTCCATCGTCTGCACACCGGGAACGGCTACCAGCACACCGGGGCGGTCAATAGCGTATTGAAGGCATTGGGTATGGGTCAAGGAAACGCCAAACGGCGATTGCTCTGCCGACAAAAGCTGCCCGGCAAAGAAGGGCTTCATCACCGAAATACCCACGCCCACCTTTGCGCACCGCTGGAACAGGTCAAACCGTTCCTTCACGCTGCCGATGCCGTACTCGTCGCCTTTTTCAAAATCATAGGCAGGATTGATGGAGAACATCATCATATCCACAAGTCCGGTATCCAGAATACGGTTTGCAACGGAAGGGGTATGGGAGCAAAAACCGATATGCCGGACAATGCCCTGCGCCTTTAGTTCCTTAAGATAATCCAGGACACCGATCTGCACCAGCTTATCAAAATCCTCATCCTCATCTACACAGTGCAAAAAGCCAAAATCCACATAGTCCGTATGCAGCTGCTCCAGCTCCCAAAGAAAGGTTTTCTTGATGGTTGCAAAATCCCGGCACCCGCCGTATTCTCCCTTCTCGTCATAGACAGCGCCAAAGTGTACCTGCAAAAACACCTGCTCCCGCCGTCCGGCAATAGCTCTGCCCACCGGTGCATAGGTCGCCCCGGCAGTGCACATATCAAAAAAGTTGATGCCGTGGTCAATTGCCTTACGGACAATAGCTTCGATCTGTCCTTCCGGTGTCTGACCGATGCCGCCAAAGCCCAAGCCTAACACGCTGAACTTCTCCTTTTCATTTCCCCGGGGTAACTGCCTGTATTCCATACCAGCCTCTCCTTTCATTCTTTATCTTGATTATACATCAAATTTTTCCAATAGGAAACCCTGAAAGCAAAAAAAGCACCCCCAAAGGATCCTTATCCTTTGGGGGTAGAATCATATATCAAGTACTTTTTTCTCAAAATTCTTGTATATCAGCTCTTTACCTGATTCAGAAGCTCTACATACTTTTCAGCCAAAGCTTCGCCGGCACCGCAGGCATAGAAGCCGGTATCCGCCTCATAACCACGGTAGGAATAGGCGATCTTGGAAGGTACGTAAGTTCTGTTACCAGTGATGATAAAGGTGGTTTCAAAGGGAGAATTCTCCTTCACATACAAAGAATTGTCAGAGAACATTTCGTATGTACCGGTGGTAAAGCCAATGTCACCGATAGAAAACGCCCGCATCTCCATACCAATGAACATACCCAGGTTTTTACGGGAACGGATGGCACGTGCCTGATAAGAAGAGGTGAAGCCGTATTTCTTGCCTGCCTCATTACCAGCCTCAAGGCCCTGTGTTTTCCAGATCTCATAGACCTCGTTTGCTTCATTGATCATATGGTCCCAGGAGTGGTCCACAGTGGCATCCAGGGTAAACTGGGTGGTTTTGATGGCAGTGCCCTCCACCGGCTCCAGCTTCTCGATCATACCGAAAGCCAGCTCTGCCAGCTTTTCACCGTAGGAATACCAATCCAAACCGTGATCCTCAGAAGCCATCTTGCTGCTGCGGTTCTGATTACCGGAGGCGCCGGTGAAGTATGCCACCAGCATACCGCTGTCCTTTTCCAGCTTGTTCCGCATAGGACCGATAAAGCCGGGGGATATCATATTATAACCGATGCTGCTGGCATCATCCGGGTGTGCCTGCCAGTTCACCATCAGAATATCCTTCTTGTTTTCTGCCCGATCAAACTTCAGCATGATCATCTGAGGGTCGGTGGGCATAGGATGTCCCACGATCCGGTCCAGATTGCCGTTGGCACCGCTGTTATCCACAAATGTACCGTCATCCAGCGTATAATGCCGAACGAAGTTCATATTCTTGTGATCTGCCTTTGCCCGGAGCAGTGTTGCAGGGGCACGGTCTGCCAATGCCTCTTTACCGGCACGGGCTGCTCCCACAAGGAACTCCTGGAAGTATTTCTGCGCAGTTTCATAGGTGTTGCTAAGACCCGGGCAATTATGGCCGTGGGTAGCACCCAGGAATATATTGTCCCAGGGGATCTGGGTTTCGATAGAGATCTGCGTCCGGAGCTTAGTCTGCTCATCATATCCCAGATGGCAGGTGTCCACCGTGTAAATCAGGATGGTTTCTTCATCGGAGGTCACCGCAATGCAGGTTGCGTAAACTTTGTCCTGCGCACCGTCAGTAGAAAAACGGGACTCAGAATCGGAGTAGCCTTCCAAGCCTACCTGATAGAGGGGTGTGAGATCGACCTTGCTGTAGCCAACCTGCAGACCGTCCACCGGAATTGTTTCGTCAGTACTGTCTCCTGCACCGGAGCCATCGCAGGCACACAAGCCCAGCAGCATAAATACTGCCAGTAAAATACAGAATACTCTTTTCATAGGAATGCCTCCTTTTTATAACACGATCTTAATATAGCATGTGACATTTGATTTTTCAATAGTATTTTATCGATATTTTATCTTCTATATAGAAAGACCACCCGGCGGGTGGTCTCAGAGTGTCAAAAAAGCCGCAAACCATCAAACGCAGGTTTAACGATTTGTAGCGTTCCTATACTTTGGCAGAATCCCGCAGAACAAAGCTGGCAGGAATGGTCTGCTCCTGCTGTACCGGTCTACCATTAAGAAGATCCATCATGGCTTCAACCGCCGCCCGGCAGACCTCCTCCATATGAATATCTACAGATGCAAGCGCTGGGATCAAATATTCCGCCTCCGGAGTATCGTCCATACCCACGATTGCAATATCTCCAGGAACGGAAAGTCCGTGATCGTAGACACACTTGATTGCACCAACCGCCAAGTGATCATACCCGCAAACCACCGCCCGGGGTCGCTCCTGGGGAGGCAACGCAAGAATCTGTTCCATTCCGTCATAGCCGCCCTTCTCAAAACGACTTTCCACAGAAATCACTTTCATCTCCCAAACCCCCCGCTGTTTCAGCGCCGCACGAAGGACATTATCCTTATTTCCGGTGTACTTCTCCCCCAGATACCCGATTTTCCGCACCCCGGCTGAACAGAAGTGCTCCACGATCTGCTCGACAGCCTGTTCCAAACTAAAGGTAACGGAAGCATCCGCATCCCGATTTTGATGGCAGGAAAGCGCCACAATCGGTATTTCATATTTTCTGTCGATAACATTACCGCCATCTATGGTCAAAATCCCGTCCACATTAGAATAATCGTGGTAATAGTTCAGCAGTTCCTTTTTGTTCTCCCCGGAGAACCGGGTGGAAGCCACACACACTTCGCAACCTGCATCCGCAAACAGCTCCTGCAGTCTCGCCACCATCCGAGAGTAATATCTCCCCCGAAACTCCGGACACACCAACGCAACTACCAGCCGGGGATATTTTGCGTTATAGAATTTTTTAAAACAGCCATATTCCCTTGCGATTCGGAATATCTCTTCCCTTGTCTGCTCATTCACCTCGCTGCTCATAGAGAAAGCCTTAGAAGCGGTAGAAACGGAAACATGCGCCAGCTTGGCTAGCTTGGTAAGAGTAAGCATAACAATTCCTCCTCAGTAGAAATAGGATCGTGCATTCTTGTTGTATTGTATTATACAACCTGTCAGAAAGCAAGCGCAAGCCTTATCCCCGGTTTACTGCCCAATTCGAAAAACTTTCGTTTCCGACTACATTGCGTCCGCCCATATCACAATATATAATAAGCATCATAAATAACACCGCATTCATCAATTCTCCAACAGCAGAAAGGAAACCAAATTATGAGTATGATCAAAATTGGTTGGGCAGAAGTCAATATCACCCCTGACAGGAAAGTCGCATTGGATGGACAGTTTGCTGAACGCATTTCTCAGTATGTCGAAAAGCCTATCACTATTACTGCGATGGCAATTGATTCCGGCGACGACCACGCCATTATGTGCAGCGTGGATCTTCTGATGATGCGGCGCCCAGTGGTGCAGGAAGTGCGGGAAAGACTTACAGGCAACGCATTGGGGATCGATCCCAACAAGGTGCTGTTCTCTGCCATCCATACCCATACCGCTCCGGTAGTTCCCAACAACAGCAAGGTTAGCGCTGTCAGATCCGGCTTCCGGACACTTCTTGAGCCCTACATCCCCACAGGTAAAAAGTATGTTGAAAGCGCGCCCGTCAATGACGATCCCGATGTGATGAGACCGGCAGAATACTTTGAGCAGCTGGTACAATGGAGTGTGGAGGCAGTTATCAAAGCATGGAATGCCCGCAAACCCGGTTCCTTTACCAATGCCTTTGGTCGTGCTCCCGTAGGACTGTGCCGCCGGGCGGTTTTTTCCGACGGTTCCGCCCAAATGTGGGGCGATACCTATCAGGCTGTGTTTGAGGAACTGGAGGGTGGCAACGATTCCGGCATTGAACTGCTGTTTGTCTACGGCGAGGAGCAGAAGCTGACCGGCATCGTTATCAATCTGTGCTGCCCCGCCCAGTGTGTCCAGCACCGACATTTCATTTCCCCGGACTTCTGGGGCGAAGTACGCGTCCTCTTGAGAAATTATTTTGGACAGGACCTGTTTATTCTGTGTCAGTGCAGTGCCGCCGGCGACCAGTGCCCTGTAGATCTGGTGCGTTGGGTAGAGCCGGAAAGTGATCTGAACGACCCCAATCTGAGCCGTAACGGCGTTCCCAGGCGGAAGGCAGATCCCTCTATGTTTGACTTGTCAGGTATGCGCAAGACCGGCAAACGGATCGCCAGAGAGATCATTGACATCTATGAAGAAGGTCTGGATGCCCCTCAGGTGGATGTGACGTTTAGCCACCTTGTACAGCACTATGCCTTGCCCTTGCGCAGGGTAACGCTGGCGGATGCCGAAAAAGCCCGTCAGACGATTAAACTCTATATGCAGGAAAAAGAAGGAGATCTGGATTTCAACGATGCAGCCAAGCTGCAGATCCACCTGGGCACGCTGCAGCGTTTGAAGCTGCAGGACCAGAAAGATGTACACGACACCGAGGTGCATGTGATCCGTATGGGAAGCGTTGTCTTTGCCACCAATCCCTTTGAACTGTTCTTGGATTTCGGCAACAAAATCAAAGCCCGCAGTCAGGCAGAGCAAACCTTTCTGGTTCAGCTGACCAACAGTGGGGACGGCTATCTGCCTACAGCCAAGGCTGAGAAAGGCGGTCACTACAGTGCTTTTGTTTCCAGTGGCATTGTGGGGCATGAAGGCGGCGAAATGCTGGTGCGCCAAACTCTGACTGATATTGCAAATCTGTTTAAGGAGTAAGAAGAAAGGCAGTCTGCCCCAAAATTAAACGTATTAAAGTTAAAGAATCTATTCATATTCTAATTGCTGATGTATACTACAAATTTTGAAGGGAGTATTTTGAAAGTGAAAATTTTTAACATTCGCGATTATGGTGCCAGAATTTGTGATTTGCTACAGACAGATATCATTCAAAAAGCCATTGATGATTGTTTCCTTGCAGGAGGCGGCAGAGTGGTGATCCCCTGCGGTGTTTATGTGACGGGTGGAATCCGCATTCGCTCCGGGGTCGAGCTTTATCTGGAAACCGGCGCTATTTTGAAAGGAAGCCGCAATGCCGAGGATTACTTCGGCTACCGTGATGATAAGATCGAGCCTGTTACTCTGGAAGAGGTTGGCAAAGCCGGCACCAGGACCTGCCCCAGCGCTGTTTCTACCAGCCGTTGGTGCAATGGGCTGATTCGTGCCTTTGATGCCCACGATTTTGCCATCATTGGTGAGCCAGGTTCTTACATCGATGGTTGCAATTCCTATGACCCCCAAGGCGAACATAATTACCGCGGTGCCCACGGTCTGAGTATCTGGCGATGCAAGAATATGCGTTTTGAGGGATACACCTTCATAAACAGCGGCAACTGGTGTCATGCCATTTTCCAAAGCCAGAACATCACCATCCGGAATATTGCCATTCACGGCGGTGAGGACGGTATCGATCTGCGTACCTGCGATGATGTTCTCATCGAGAACTGCGATATCAACTCCCCGGACGATGCTATAGCAGGCTTTGACAACCATAATGTCACCGTACGCAACTGCAAGCTGAACAGCTCTTTTATGGCTCTTCGTATTGGTGGAAATAACTATCTGGTTGAAAACTGCATATCAAATGAGCGCAATTTCGGCTCCCGCAACCGGCTTACCGATGAAGAAAAGCTAATGGGAGGCCAGCATAATCCCACTGCACGCCACGAGCAGCTTGCCGCCTTTGCGTATTACTGCGATTTCCGTGCTGACGTTAGAAAATCGCCGGAAAATATCGTAATCCGGAATTGCCGGTTTGATCAGATAAAAGAGTCAATCCGTCTGGAATTTACAGGACTGAACCGCTGGTGTATACAGAGAGCGCTCAAGGAAATCACCTTTGAGAATTGCTATTTCGGCGATTTGTGTCAGACAGGTATGCTTTGGGGTGATGCGGAGGATAAGGTCATCTGCCGTTTTAAAAATGTAACCTTTGCCTGCCAGGAAGGAGCAGACGATGTTCCTCTGCTGGCAGTTGGTAATGTAGAAAAGCTTCTGTTTGAGAATTGCACCTTCGAGGGGTATTCCAAGCCCAGTATTCTTATCGGTACTGACGATGCAGAAAACATAGAAGTAGTACGCTCAGGTGAAATTGAAGTAAAAAAGGCAAGCTTTGAGGAATGTATTCTGGCGCATCCCAGCGGCATTGCCTATAAGGATTGGGGTAAATTACTTTTCTGGGATCTGAAGGATCCCGACGCTCCCCCCATTCCGGGACCTGAATCTCTAAGAGAAAAGCTTGCTGCGGTACAACGAAGCTAATTGCTCACGACACGCTCCATCGGTCCATACACGACAGTTAGTGCAACAAGCTTAGAGGACAGTGACCTCCTCCGGGCAGCGTCAATATGTAATGTCTATGATATAAACGATATAAACAAAAAAATCCGAACGCTCTTCCTATCGTGAAGTCGTTCGGATTTTTCATATATGGTACGCGTATTCTTATAGGATTTAAGCAAAAAGCAAATAATATCAATGGGTTTTGCAGTTGAAAAACAGCACGTTCCCCTTTGTAAGGTGCAATTATTGTTCTTTTATTCCGTTTTCCTGTTTCGCTTTTACGGTGTTGATGGAGGATATTAGAATACGTTTAACTTCAGTGCATTGTGTCAACAGGGTATTGTCGCTATAATATCCGCTTTCCAAGAGCAATTCGATCCAGTACTCACTTTCAGAACACTCCTTAAGAGCAATTTGCAGTTTTGCTACAAAATCCGCTGGACCGTGAGCATAAAAAGCCTCGCGGATATTTGCGCCAATGCTTGTTCCAGAACGCAGGAATTGATTTATAAGCGCGCTTTCGCATTTTGCTGCTCTCAATTCTTTGCAAACTTTGATCACTTCAAGCGCAAAGGCTTTTGACTTTATCATCAAAGGACTTTCTTTCATCACACTCACCCCTTGCAGTCATTATACTGTCATAAAGTAAAAAGTGCAAGGCAAAGCCTTGCAAAAATACTTTTTCACTATTCACTATTACTTATTACTTCCAAAAATCAGGAATGCGTTTTTAGTGAAAAGTGAAGAGTGAAAAGGTAAAAAGTAAAAATCCTGAACGCTTTCGCATTCAGGATTTTTGGTGGACGATATAGGACTCGAACCTATGACCTTCCGCACGTCAAGCGGATGCTCTAGCCAGCTGAGCTAATCGTCCAAACGCAAGGGTGATTATACTCTACCCTTGTTCGTTTGTCAAGTGTTTTTGTCAGATTTTTTAATTTTTTATCCGGACACACTATCTATATCTGTTTTCCCTACAAACCGCAAAACCAAACGGTTGGGCAAGCACACGATTTGTGCGCCGCCGCTGCAAAATCCCCGGTGGACACAATAGTGATCCGGACAATCGGCTTCGGTGACTGCCACAGCACCGTTTTTTACCGTGATCACATTACTTCCCTTTGATCCGGTTACCGGCAGCGTACAGTCCTCTGTCAATGGGAGTGTTTGGATCAAATCTCCCTCTGACCATACCTCCACCGCTGCCGCCCTTTGGGGGCGCAGCAGCCAAAGGCTGAGCGCAAGGCATACAACTGCCACCGCTGCCAGCAGGCATATCCAGGTTTTAGTTTTCACGGGAAATCACCTCAAACTCTGCTCCGGAAAAAGCTGCCTTTTCCGTAGCATAGATCTTTCCGTTTTCGCAGATCCAAACCGCTTCAAAATCCCGGCTTTCCTGCCAAAATTCCACGCCCTTATCCAACCCCATTACAAACAATGCCGTAGACAAACAATCTGCCGTCATACCGTCTTTACAGATCACCGTTACCGAACGCAGTCCCGTATCGGCTGGTTTTCCTGTTTCCGGGTCTAAAATATGATGATAGCGGACACCGTCCTGCTCAAAGAATCGCTGATAATCTCCGGAGGTGACCACTGCCATAGTTCCCAGCACTGCCACCGTCCCTACCGGCTCTCCGCCCTCAGGATTTTGAATACCGATGCTCCAGGGCGCATTGTCCGGCTTACTGCCAAAGGTTTGGACATTACCACCCAGATTCAGTATTCCCCTTTGGATCCCGGCTTTCTGTAACAGTTCTGCACATTGGTCTCCTGCGTAGCCTTTCAAAGCGCCACCCAGATCCCACTCCTCTTTCCTTAAGGCAGCTTCAATAATTTTCTGTTCCGGGACTGTTTTTGTATCCTCACAGAAGCCCCAGGCACGGATCACCGCCCCCAGCTTTGGCTGGAAAGCACCTTCTGTCCGCAATGACAGCGCCTCTGCTTTTTCCAGCACCGGCTTTTGTGTTTCATCCAGTGATACGGTTTCTCCCCTATTTAGTCGGGACAGGAAGGAATCTTCTTTCGTGACAGACCATGTATTCTCCAGTTCCGTAAGCAGTGCGGCACATTGGGAAGCAGCTTTCTCCGGATTTTCTCCCCACAACCGGATCTGTATTACTGTGTCCATAGCAAAGACTGTTTGGTTGGTTTCCTTCTGACAACCAAAGCAAGCTATTAGGATCATCCCCATTAAAATCACGCATATCCACCTTTTCAATGTCCGTCACCTCGTGGCTAAGTATAGCAAAAAAGCCGTTAAAACGCAACATTTTTCTATAAAAACCCCTTGACAATTCCTGTTTCCTTTGCTAAAATAGTCGAGCCGCATTGAATGGGCTTAAGTCGGTGCGCCCAAAAACGCCCGCGCCTATAGAGCGAGTCTGCAAATTAAAAGTAGGTGAAAAAGAAATGAAAGCTGTTATCGTGACCGGTGGTAAGCAGTACACTGTCTCCGAGGGTGATGTCCTGTACATCGAGAAGCTGGAGGCTGAGGCTGAAGCTACCGTTACCTTTGACCAGGTTCTGGCTGTGCTGGATGGCGAAGACACCAAGATCGGCGCTCCTGTTGTAGCAGGCGCTGCTGTCGAGGCTAAGGTCATCAAGACCGGCAAGGCTAAGAAGATCACTGTCTTCAAGTACAAAGCCAAGAAGAACGAGAAGAAGAAGCAGGGCCATCGTCAGCCCTACACCAAGGTGGAAATCACCAAGATCGCACTGTAATTATGACTAGATGCGAATTTTTTATGGACGGTGACAGAATCACAGGATTCTCTGTCAGCGGACACAGCGGCTATAGCGAAGCAGGCAGCGATATCGTCTGTGCAGCTATCTCCACCGCTGTTACTATGGCTGAAGCCACCATCAATGAGGTGTGCGGCGCAAAAGCCAAAGTTCGGGTCAAGGATGCGGACGCCCGTATTACATTGACTCTCCCCTCTTCCTGCGACGAAGAAGAGTCTGTTCAGGCAGTCCTTTCGGGAATGATGCTGACACTTCTCAGTTTGAAGGAAGACTATCCTGATTATATCGAAGTTTTGGAGGTGTAAATACCATGCTGAAGATTGGTATTCAGTTCTTCGCTCACCACAAGGGCGGCGGTTCCACCAAGAACGGCCGTGATTCCGAGGCTAAGCGTCTGGGCGTGAAGCGCGCTGACGGTCAGTTCGTTCTGGCCGGCAATATCCTGGTTCGCCAGAGAGGCACTCACATCCATCCCGGTGTTAACGTAGGCATCGGCAGCGACGACACCCTGTTTGCTCTGGTTGACGGCACCGTCAAGTTTGAGCGCAAGGGCAAGGATCGCCGGCAGTGCTCCGTGTACGCTGCACAGTAAAAGCGCATAGTTATGGAAGGACTGTTGCAAACTAACCCTTGCAACAGTCC
>JAZQHW010000057.1:0-25332 GCA_045540795.1 Faecousia sp.
AGCCGCATATGGCATTCCTGCCGAAGCCTTTGCTATCCCCAATTGCCTTCATGTTAGCATTGAAACTGAAGACAACGGGCCAATGACACGTATGCGAAGAATTGGCTATCACGGAAGCGATTTGGACGCTGTTGAAAAATACAGCAACCTAAGCCGCAAGATTTGTACGCAAAAGCCAGATCCTAAAACAGCACAGGAATGGCTTCAGGAAACAACCGCATCCCTACGCCACTACCCCCTGTATTTAAATATATTAGGCGGCTTTCTTGGCGGATGTGGTTTCGGTATTCTATTCGGTGGCAATTATATTGATGCCCTGTGTGCCGGATTATGTGGAATTATCATATGCCTTGTAAACCATTATTTGGATAAATTTAAGGCAAATACATTCTTTCGTACCATCCTTGCATCCTTTACAATGGCAATTGCCGCCTATTGTTTAGGCTACACAGGTGTTGCAAACAACACTGATGCCGTAACCATTGGTGCTCTTATGATTTTGGTACCTGGACTGATGTTCACCAATGCGATGCGGGATATCATATATGGTGATACAAACTCCGGAATCAACCGTATCGTTCAGGTTTTTCTCGTAGCCGTTGCCATTGCATTGGGAACCGGTGCAGCTTGGAAAGCTGTTTCTCTTCTTCTGGGTTCTCCATTGCCCGCACCGGCAATATCACATAGTTATTGGATCGAACTGATTGCTGCTTTTGTAGGCTGTTGTGGTTTCTTTATCCTGTTTAACATTCATGGTCCAGGCGGCTTTATCTGCGCCTTAGGCGGAACACTTACCTGGCTGGCATATCGACTTGTTAAGGAGTATAGTGGTGACGATATCCTCGCTTATTTTATTGCAACAATGCTCGCATCCCTCTATTCGGAGATTATGGCTCGAATTAGAAAGTACCCTGCTATTTCTTACTTAGTTGTATCTGCCTTCCCTTTAATTCCGGGTGCCGGTGTGTATTATACAATGAACTACACACTAACAGGAGATATGGAAAACTTTGTAAATCAGGGAATGCACACGATTGCAATCGCAGGTGTAATGGCGGTTGGTATTCTTATGATCTCTACTCTGTTCCGGTTGACGACCATAATTAAGCAGCAAAGAAATAGTCCAAAATGACAAAAATCCGGATTTTGGCAGGTACCAAAATCCGGATCATTTATATTTCCTGTCTCCCTTCAAGAGCGCGGGAAAGGGTAACCTCGTCTGCATACTCTAACTGACTTCCAACGGGAATGCCATAAGCCAGACGGGTGACTTTCACTTCCATAGGGCGAAGCAAACGGGATATGTACATAGCCGTCGCTTCGCCTTCTGTATCGGGATTTGTTGCCATAATCACTTCCCGAACGTTCCCCTCAGCGACACGCATCAACAGTTCCTTGACACGTATGTCGTCCTGCGTGATATGGTTTAAAGGCGAAATCACTCCGTGAAGAACGTGATATACACCGGAAAACTCACGGGAGCGCTCCATTGCAATGACATCTTTCGGTTCAGCAACAACGCAAATCAGTGCTTTATCTCTAAAGTCATCATCACATAACGAACAAACCTCACGGTCAGTTAAATTCTGACAGATCCGGCAGGTGTGCACAGTCTTTTTTGCTTCGATAATTGCATCTGCAAATGCTTTTGCATCCTCAAAAGGAAGCTCCAAAACGTGAAACGCAAGCCGTTGTGCTGTTTTGCCGCCAACTCCGGGAAGGCGGGCAAACTGATCTGTCAACTCTTGCAGTGCTGGAGGAAAATACTGCATCTTAGAACAGTCCTCCCAAATTCAATCCACCGGTCAAACGAGATAAATTGTTGGCAGAATCATTATCTGCAGCACGCATTGCCTCGTTTACTGCACCAATAACCATATCCTGCAGCATCTCCACATCCTCCGGATCCACAGCTTCAGGATTGATTTCCAGGGACAGCAATTCGTGCTTTCCATTAACAGTAGCTTTAACCATACCGCCGCCGGTAGCAGCAGCGTAAGTCTTATTTTCCATTTCTTCCTGCATGCGCATCATCTCTTGCTGCATCTTTTGCGCCTGCTTCATCATTGCTGCCTGGTTCATTCCGCCGGGCAAACCTCTAAAACCACCTTTTGCCATAATCAAAACTCCTAATCTTATCGATTTATTATATTAATAATGTTACTGTGCTCTCTTCCAAAGTTCAAAAGCTGATCCATTTGGCTGTTGTTCACAGGCTTTGCTGACTCATCCACAACTACAACACGAAGCTGTCTTCCTAACTTAGAAGAAGCCTTTAAACGAACCAACTCAACGATCTCCGGCTTGTTTACAATATCCATCACAAACTGATTAATGCACACAAGTTTTAACACATTATCAGATAATATGCCACGAATGGAGGCATTGGGAGAAGTCGCAAAGAACCCTTTTAACGCAGGGCTCAATTCACTACGCACAGCAACAGCAACATCCGTCCAAAAGCCCACAGGAGCTTCATCCGTTTCTACAACTTCCTCCGGCAAATCAGCTTGGCATTCCTCTTTACTTAATACCGCTTCAACTTGTTCCTCTACAGATTTCACCTCCGCTATATCCTGATTCTGTTCCGGTTTAAATATCATACCGGCACGAATCTGATCTTCAACACGAGTCAATCTGGCAATTAGTGCCTGGTAATCAGAGTCCAATTCAGGCTGGCACATATTAATAATACAAAGTTCTGCATCCATTCGCCGGCTGGAACTTCTGGTAAAACCCGAAGCGGTTTGCTGAATAGTATTTAACATACGTACAAGCTCACCTGTAGAAAACCGGTTTGCCAGTTGAAGTGATTCACTTTCAGAGATTACACCGGAAAGCATATGGATACCTTCTCTACCCGCTGTTTTAAGGACCATAAAATCCCGTGTCATACATGCCAATTCATCTAAAAGCGCGCCTAAGTCTTTTCCTTCCGCATACAACCGGTTCAGCAACGAAAGCGCCTGACCGGTTTGATGATCTGCTATATGCTCCATCATTTTTCCGGACTCCTGAATGCCGGCTATACCCAAGCAAGCGTACACACGTTCAGCATTCAGCTCTCCAACTGTTGAGGAAGCACATTGGTCTAATAAGCTTAAACCGTCGCGCATACCGCCATCTGCTAACCTTGCCAGTAACCTCGCAGCGGAATCATCCAAATCGATATTCTCCTGATAAGCAACATACTGCAGTCTTGCTGCAATATCTTCCTGGCTAATTCTTCTGAAAGAAAACCTCTGACATCTGGACAAGATCGTTGCCGGAACCTTGTGCAACTCTGTAGTTGCCAGTATAAACAAAAGATGTTTCGGCGGCTCTTCAATAATCTTCAACAACGCATTAAAAGCAGATATCGACAGCATATGAACTTCATCGATGATATATACACGCATTTTCACCTGTGAAGGTGTATAAACAGCATCATCCCGAAGATCACGCACATTGTCAACACCGTTATTGGAAGCAGCATCGATTTCCAAAACATCCATACAGGAGCCGGCGTTGATTGCATTACAAGCTTCACAGCAATTACAGGGATTGCCGTCGACAGGAGCAAGGCAATTCACTGCTTTCGCCAATATCTTTGCAATACTGGTTTTACCGGTTCCGCGAGAACCGGTAAACAGATAAGCGTGACTAAGCTTACCGGAAACAATTTGTGTTTTCAGCGTCTGCGTCACTGCCATCTGACCAACCACATCATCAAAGGCCTGTGGTCGATATTTACGATACAGAGCCTGATACATACATACCTCCAAAAAAGCAGACCGGTTTATAGCAAGATCGCACACCTACCGTTGAACAAGCAGAATGCCCGGTTTCCGTACAGCCAGCTCAGGAACGGCAGCCTCGCGGCACACGAAAAGATCCGCTTAATGCTGCTTGGTTCCCCACCTGACATGGTTCACGGGATTCCGTTGCGCAAGACCGTTCCTTCAACACCGCTTATACGGGCCGGACGGCACTCAAACTTGCCCGAAGGTAGGGATTCATCCCCGCTATAGCGGATTGCGGGTTACAGGGCACCGCTATCTCCCCGACTAGTGCGACCTTGCTATAAACCGGTCAATGGTTACAAGGTAATTGAATTATCCGTTGATCTTAGATTCGATAAACTCAGCCAACTCGCCAAATGTTGCGATCTTCTGATCCTCGATCTCCAATTCAACACCCAGCTCAGATTCCAGATCCATAATCATCTCTACGATATCAAGAGAGTCAATACCCAAGCTTTCAAATGTGCTATCAGGAGTAATCTCCTCAGCATTCAATTCCAGCTGCTTTGCAGCATAAGAAACCAGCTTCTCATACATAACAAATACCTCCATTAGTATCTTTCTTAATTTTAACCTCAGTATATTTTAATATACTGAGGTGTGTTTGTCAATGGATGTTTTTCACAGAGCAGCCTGCAACATATCCGGTAGCCCAGGCGATTTGAAGATTGAACCCGCCGGTATATGCATCGCAATCAATGATCTCGCCGGCAAAAAACAATCCCGGTACTAACTTGGATGCCATAGTTTTGGGATCAATTTCAGATACCTTAACACCGCCGGAGGTGATAATTGCTTCTTCTACCGGCCTTTTTCCTTTAATTTCAAAATCAAAGGATTTCAAAAGAGTAACCAATTCTCTTCTTTTTTCCTTTTTTAAAGAATTGGCTTGCAACGAGCAGGAGATATGCAGGCGGTTTAATACAACCGGAATCATAGAGCGTGGCAGCAAATCGGTAAGCGCATTTTCCATACTTCTGTTTTGATACTGTTCAAGATCACGCAATATGCGCTCGTTCAATTTCACCTCGTCCAATGCAGGTTTCAAATCAACAATCAGTTTGCAGCCGTCACCTTTTAAATGTGCACTGGCACTTAACACCGTAGGACCTGAAACGCCAAAGTGTGTGAATAAAAGCTCTCCAAAATCTTTGTACAGAATCTTTCCTTTAGCATCTAAGAGTTTGACACCTACATTACGCAAACTGAGTCCCTGCATATCTGTACAGTCTCGTTCAACGGTTTCCAACGGAACCAACGATCCTTCTGTAGGTATGATCGTATGTCCTGCAGCCTGTGCTATACCATATCCGTCACCGGTAGAGCCGGTTGCAGGATAAGACATACCGCCTGTAGCCAGAATTACCCATTTGGCATAATAATCGCCACAGTTCGTACTGACGCCCTTTACAGAGCCATCTTCTATTAACAGATTATTTACCTGCGCAGTAAGAACCTTTACCTGATTCTTTCTCAGCTGCTCTGTAAGGCAATCCAAAACGCTTGCAGATTTATCTGTTACGGGAAACACCCGGTTTCCTCTTTCTGTTTTACATTGGCACCCATTAGCAGATAAAAAATCAATGATTCTTTGCGGTGGAAAATTCTCCATAGCACTATACAAAAACTTTCCGTTTCTGGGAATATTTTCCAAAACTTCCCTACCGGAACAATCGTTAGTAATATTGCAGCGACCTTTACCGGTAATCAGCAGTTTTTTGCCCAAACGGTTCATTTTTTCCAGCAGTAAAACTGTACTTCCCTGCTTTGCCGCCGTAATCGCAGCAAACATACCCGCAGGTCCGCCACCAATAACTATACCGTCAAAACTCATCGATTATCAACCCGCTTTTCATACACATTGTATTCTTCCCAAACACGTTCCAATGTATCAAACGTCTTTTCCAGCATATGTTCTCTTCCGGATGCAAGGGCTACAATCAATGCATTGATCACACTTAACGGTGCGGTCAACGAATCTACTAAGGATACCATATCACTTTTCGCCAGCAAGATATGGTCGCAGTGCTGTCCCAACGGTGACAATCGATTATCTGTCAAGCCAATTACTTTGGCACCGGTAGTACGGCAATATTGTGCACCTTTTACTGTTGCAGCAGAATATCGAGGGAAGCTGATTGCAATCACAGCATCACCTGCATTTACGCTAATGGTTTTTTCAAATACTTCACTGGCACCGGAAGATGTAACGATATGTACATTCTCAAACATAAAACTCAGATAATATCCTAAAAAGCTTGCCAGCGGAGCAACGGAACGGGCACCAAGAACATAAATATTCTTCGCTTCCAAAATAGCCTTTACAGATGCCTGAAAATCATCTCTGTCCAGCATGTCTGCTGTCTGTTGCAGCTTATCAATATCCGACTGCAGCACTGTCGAAATGATGTCCTGATCTCCAATTCGATCATGGGCAACTTCAATTCTCTGAAAAGAAGTTAATCTATTCAGTACCATTTCCTGCATTGCCTTTTGCATATCCGGGTAACCGTCATAGCCTAATTCCACAGCAAAACGAACAACAGTAGATTCAGAAACGCCTACGGTCTTTCCCAGTTTGCTGGCTGTCATAAAGGCTGCTTTATCATAAGATTCTGTAATATATCTTGCAAGCATTCGCTGACCTTTCGAAAAGCAGGATGCTCTCTGTTGCAATAATATCAAAATGTCTTCGTTCATATTTTCCTCCAAACGATCATTATGTAATTAGTCTAATATTAACAAATGATCCTGTAAAATGCAAGAAATAATAAATATCTATTGTAAATTATTTTTTAAACGATCCACTTCGTCTTCCGTAAGATATCTCCAGGCACCGGTTTTCAACTTACCCAGTTCCAGTAAACCTTCAGCAATTCTAACCAACCGGACTACACTCATCCCTGCTTCTGCACACATTCTGCGCACCTGACGATTTCTGCCCTCATGGATCGTAATCTCTAATCGCGCTTTGCCATCTACAGCACTCGTATTACCTATAAGCTTCACATCCGGCTTTTTTATCTGATATCCATCCAAAACAATAGCACGACGCACTAATGATAACGCCTTTTCAGAATATTCCCTTACTGTGACTAAATACTTCTTCTTCACTTGGTGCCTGGGATGCATAAGCAAATTTGCAAATTCACCGTCATTTGTAAAAAGCAACAGTCCTTCAGAATCCATATCCAAACGGCCAACGGGGTAGACACGCACGCCGCAATTCGCAACCAATTCCGCCGCAGTTTTCCTTGATTTCTCATCAGAAAGTGTTGTGACATATCCCCTGGGTTTATTTAACATTAAGTACACTTTTTTCTGATTGGATGGGATTATTTTCCCATCCAATGTTATCACATCACACTCCGGATCTGCAGCATCACCAAGAACACATACTCGATCGTTGCAGTAAACTCGGCCGGCGATAATCATTTCCTCCGCCTGTCGCCGGGAAGCAATTCCTCTTGCTGAGAGTATTTTTTGTATACGTTCCTTCAATGATTATTCACCTCCGAAATATACGATCCCACAAACTGGTTTTCTTTTCTGTAAGGCTTTCTACTGTGTCTCCATAATAGACAGGAATTTTATCCACCGGTTCCCCGTTGATGCACACATGGGCAAAGCCTGCACTTTGTCCGTAAACAACAGGAGCATATACAAAACCGGGTTCTTGTAAAATCAAATCAACTGTTTCGTTATTAGCCACTGAGTAGAACTTTTCCTCCCGGGCAAGTATCTCAACCACCTGTTTCTCACCAGACAACACTTCAACAAGACCCAGGCATTCATCTTTTTCAACCAGCTGCTTCATATGGTATCGAGAAAAGCCATCATTAATCAGCATTTCATGATCCTGCCAATCATTAGGGTCATTCATGGTTACCGCTACAAGACGTCTGCCTTCCCTAACAGCACTTGACACCAGGATCCTGCCTGCTGCCTTTGTAAATCCAGTCTTGACACCGTCTACACCTTCCATTCGCCACAATAGCTTATTATGGTTTCTTAAGGATCGCTTTCCTGCCGTAACTGTTTTTGTTGACACAGTCTTGGCAAAAACAGGATTCTTCATCGCATAGGCTGATAAAATTGCCATATCCCGTGCAGTTGAATAGTGATCCGGCGCATCCAGACCATTAGGGTTGGAAAAATGCGTATTATCAAGTCCCAGCAAATGTGCCTTATCGTTCATCAACTGTGCAAAACCTTCAACCGTACCACCGCAATAAATTGCCAGTGCAACAGCAGCATCATTTCCGCTGTGAAGCATTAACCCATATAAAAGGTCCTGAATCGTAAGGATCTCGCCTTCACGCAAATACATAGAAGAACCTTCGATCCCCACTGCTTCCTTTGGAATGCGCATACGATCCAGAACATTACACTGTTCGCAGACGATCAGTGCTGTCATAATCTTAGTTGTACTGGCAATCAAAGCTTTATCATCTGCATTCTTTTCATAAAATACACGACCGGTCGTAGCATCCAAAAGAATTGCATTATGGGCAGAAAGCGCATTTGCCTTTCCTGTGAACACAAAGATGGCAGCCAGCAATGCAGCTGCCATCCCAAAAAAACGACATTTCATTCAATCACCCCATGGTTATTCTTACCGGGGTTGCCTTAATTATTCTGCTTTTTTCTCCATTCTGGAATCAACAAAGGCAGCTATTTTGTCCAGCGTATCCGGAACCATCTCCACAATACGGTCAGCAGTGGTATTTGCCGGCGCAGCAACCGGCAGCATCCGGACATTTCCTTCTTTAACAATTAAGAAAGCAATAGGTGTCACTTTCACGCCGCCACCAACACCTCCGCCAAAAGGATTCTCATGATGGTTAAGATTCTTTGAAACAAAATCCGTTCCGCCGCCACCAAATCCAACACTGATTTTGGAGATCGGTATAATCGTGACTCCGTCAGCCGTAATGATCGGCTCACCTACTACAGAATTTGCATTCAGCATTTCCCGAATCTTTGCAATTGTATTCTCCAACATATTGGGTAAATTCTGGCTCATACCTTAGCACCGCCTTTTCTTCGATTTAATATAGCAAAATATTCTTTAATAATTCTAAAACCATGCCACCCCGCTAAGCGCAGAGCAGTACCGATCCGAATTGCTAAGTCTAATCTGGCAACGATTAAAGTTTCACTGCCTGTAAAATCACAAATAACCTGTGTGTCCCGCCGATGAATACGGAAAGACTGTTCCAACAAAACTATCAAGCCTGAAAGGACACCGCAAACTCGCCCATAATTTATGGCAAGGTTGCACGGATCCGCATCAGTAAGGATCAATTGAAACTCCAAACGTTTTACAATGAGTTTTCTCTTGAAATCTTTTAAAAAGTCCAATACCAAATTTACAATTGGGAGAAAATCTGTAATTTTTCCACCGGTGTTTGTTGAAGTTTTACTCCCAGTGTTATCCTTTTGTTCCTTGCTTTTTTTCGTTTCACGGGACTTTCTGCCGGGATATACAGTAAAGCGAAGAAAGCCAAGTGTCAAGGAAACCTGAATGCCATCTGCATTATATAATACATAAACGCCGATGGGTATCATACAAACCAGTATGATACATCCAATCGCAATCAACCAGCCCATTAGAGCCCCACCTCTTCAGATGACTGCATTTGCTCGATGGATATCTGATCCTCTAAAATTGGCTCTTCAAAGCTGACTTTTTCAATTTCCGGAAGTTCTTCCAAAGAACTAATGCCAAAGGTCCGGAGAAAATCAGGCGTTGTACGATAAAGAATCGGTCTGCCCGGAACATTTAGCCGTCCGGACTCTTCTATCAGCTTTTTATTCATCAAAGCGGATATAGAATAAGAACTGTCAACACCGCGAATTTGCTCCACCATTGCCTTAGTCGCCGGCTGATAATACGCCACAATCGTCAATGCTTCCAGCTGAGAGGATGAGAGTTTAGGCGGTTTTCTTGTTTCCAGTGCCTTTGTAATATAATCAGCCATTTCTCCAGACGAAACCATTTGGTAACCTTTTTCCAAACGAAGAATACGAATACCTCTTCTGTTAAATGCCAGTTCATTGGCAAGGGATTCCACTGCATCTTCTACGTCTTTTTCGTCTGACTCCAAAGTAGATGCCAATCTGGAAAGATCAACCCGTTCACCGGCAGCAAATAATATTGCTTCAATCGCACGTTGTAAATCCTTTTCTTCCATCAACTCATCTCCTTTGTTTCGTCCGGTTCTTTAATTAGTCTGACATTGGGATTCTCTCCCGAATTATCATCTTCCAAACTTACAGAATTATTTTTGCACAGATCCAAAATTGCCAAAAAGGTTGCAACAATCTCAGATCTTGATTTATTTCCTTTAAACAGATTCTTAAGTCGCTCTATACCACGAAGAATCAATGTGCGTACGACCTCACCGGCTTTTCGCGATACCGGATACGGTTCTTTTCCAACAATTCCTTTAAAATTAACTGTCGGTGGTGGCAATCTGCGCTGATTTCTTTCCGAGATTTCATCCAGCGCACGCAGCATATCCACTGTTTCATGACGGTAACGGTAAGTACCGTCTTTTCGAAGAGGTTCCGGTGCCTTTGTGAAAATGCACCTGCCTATATCATTCATCGGCTCTAATACTGTGATTGCAGCACGAATCTGTTCCATCGCTTCCCTTCTCTGGCGCTCAATCAAAGACTGTCGAAGAAGATCCAGTTCGCTTTCTGCTTCCGCAGCCTCAGCAGCAGAAAGCAGCATTTTTGTTTTGATCAGCATCAAATGGGAAGCCATTGTAATAAACTCGCTGGCGATCTCCATATCCAGACGCTTCATCTCATCCAAATAAGCAAGGTACTGCTCCAAAATAGCAGTTATTGAAACATCTTGAATGTCAATTTTATTCTTACTAAGCAATAGAAAAATAACATCCAAAGGACCTTCAAAATCTTCCATAATCTCACTGCGGGTATGGACGATTCCTTCAAGGCGGTATTGCGGTTCTCCCATAGCAACTCCTCGTTCCATCTAACGAAAACAATATTTTGTTTATTATACCACTCAAATCATCTTGTTGCAAGTATTTCCATCAAAATACATCCTATAACAGGGATTGCAAGTTTGTCGGATTTATGATATAAATAACTAAAAAGGGGGTTTTATGATGAATGATTCAAAAAAGCGCTATCAAATACTGGAGCTATGTATGTGCGCATTAATTGCTGTCAGCATTATCTTTTTTATAATCTTTCTGTGCGCAGCAGGTACCGGTACAACCTGGCTTAAAATACTGTCTGCAGTCATATGTATTTTAATTTGCTGCTGTGCGCTGGCATATCTTTACTTATCAAAGGAGCTGTTTCGGCCCAGAAGTCTATGGATGGGACTGGCTGCTGCTGCAATCGTTCTGTGTATTCTTTTCTCTTTGATTCTCAACTTCCCTTCTCCCAATCCACTGAATCTAATTGCATAAATTGCAAAAATATATCCCTCACTGCTATATTGACAGTGAGGGATATGTTCATGATTGAGCAGATACCGGCTTTATCACATTCAAAGCTCTTCTGCAATGAAAATAATAGATCAAAAGTGCCGTTGTACTGACTATATATGAAACCGGGTAACACCAATAAAGCAAAATTGGATTCGTAGCATCCAACGGACAAATAAACCACACCCATATAACGCGAAGTACGCACACACATAAAACATTAATTGTTGTAGGTATGACAGATTTTCGCATACCACGCAGACAGCCAATTGCAACCTCAGATATGCCGTAAAGAACATAGCTCCAGGAAATAATAATCAACTTTGGCGTGCCCATTTTAATTACATCCGGTTCATTATTAAATATACCAATAAACCATTCCGGTTTCAATGTTATGAAAATAGCAGCCGCAATAACAAAGGACGCACATATCACAGTACTTAATGTGAATACACCGTCAATGCGCTTGAATTTTTGGGCTCCGTAACATTGCCCAACAAAACTGACACAGGCAGAATAGAACGATGCCAACACCGCATAAAGCAAAATGGTTATATTGTTGGATGCAACACCACCAGCAACTACAACATCGCCAAATGTATTGATACCAGCTTGAATAATTGTATTTGACAAGCTAAAGATCGTACTATTGATGCCGCAGGGAATACCAACCTTAACAATCGCAAAGCATTCCTTTTTATAAAGCTTAACTTCACGGAAAGACAATTTATACTCATCATTGGGATGAAACAGGATACACACGATCCATATTGCGGATATGTACTTGGAAACGATTGTTGCCAACGCAACGCCATCCACCGACATACCAAAACCAAGGACAAAAACAAGATTTAATACTACATTTACCAATCCGCTGACAGCCATTATGATCATTGGACGCTTGCTGTCACCATAAGTACGCAGAATACCTGCGCCAAAATTATAGATCATCGTGCCCGGTGTTCCGCAAAAAATAATGCGCATATAAAGGACAGAAAGATCAATGATATTCTCAGGACAGTTCATCCATTGCAACAACGGTCTGCAGATGATCTGTCCAATAAGTGCGATCAGTACACCACCCACAACAGACAAAGCAACCGTAGCGTGTAAGCTTGTGCGCAAATCTTTAAACTTCCTTGCACCACGGAGATTTGAGTTTACAATATTTGCGCCAATAGAAAGACCTAAAATAATATTCAAGATCAATGCCGTTGCAGATGCGGTTGACCCAACCGCTGCAAGAGCGACCTTACCTGAAAACTGACCAACGACCGCGTTATCAGCCGCCTGATACAGGTGTTGCAAAAGATTCGTAATCAGCAAAGGAAATACAAAAGCTATCAATTTTTTGCTGATAGATCCGGTAGTTAAGTCTATAGTATGCTGTTTCATACTATCCCCTCCATTCAGTTCTTTGAGTATTATAATCTGTATTTCATTTTTTACAAGATTTAATATTCATTTTTGTATAATATGACGATTAAATAATACAGATTCCAGACTTTGTCCTATATAGCAAACACAGGAAAATTGTTTTATCTGTACCAAGATATTGACATAATCATATATTATTGATAGGATTATATTTAGAATTCTTAAGAAAGGAGCTCTTTTATGCGACTTCCGTCAAAAAAGTGGATCCTCATCGCAAGTGGAGTTATTATTGCGTTATTAGCAACAATATTCGCATTGGTCGGAAATACCCCAAAAAGCTCCTATAAACGATACCCTACCATTGAGAATGCTGATTCCGTGTATAAGGATGCTGTTGTAAAAATTGATCAACTTTCTGATATTGAATTAAATGTTATTAGGCAAAAAAAGCTTAACGTTATAGCAGATACGGAAATCGAAACCGCTACACAACGTATTCTATACATTGGCTTAAGGAACTCTGACTTCCTTGCATCTGTTGATGAAACCATCACGGTCGGGCAAATGAACACGCACATTACAGAGGTTTTTGAGAATGGGATTGTTTACCAAACTGTTGCAGGTACCCCATTTTCCGGAGAATGCACACGAGATGATTTCCTGTCCCGCAACACCCCTGCTGCGATCCTCTCACCGGAACGCTACCGGTCTGTGTCCGGTGTAAATGCCGGCACGCACTATATTATTACCTTCTACGACGGTACTGCCTTTGAATCCTGGTTTAAGATTCCCTACGGAAAGCTTCTATTCTCCCAAGGGAAGGCATACATTGATAAAAAGGGCAATTTATTTAAAAGCGAATACAATGTTTCTTACAAGCTCAATGACATTATCTTTCGTTGCACTTTTCAAGTTGAAATTGTTCAGAATTCTACAAATACAATACAAATCCCCACAAACAAAGATGCATATACAAGATTGTCTGACCCAAAAGGTCCTCGTATGCTAGAAATTGCCAGTGGCTACTTGTTAAGCGCCAAATCCATTCACTCAAAATACGATAGCCAGCTTTTCTGTCAAGCATTTGGTGATAAGCGCAAGGAAACAATAGACCTGACACTTCATAACGGAAAAAGCTGGTCTGCGGAATGCCAAACCAACACAACACTTACAAACGCAAGTCGTATTGACGATATATCACAGCGAAAGATCATTCAAAAATACACAGACGGTATATACAGCATTTCCACAAACGATTCTCCTTTTGAAACAAGACCCAACCATATCGCGGACAGCTTCTTGTCAGAATGTCGTAACACATTATTGGGAACAGTTATGCTGCCTCAGTACATTACTGACGTTACCGCATATGACAACACAGAAACACTATATCTTTCGTTTACTGCCAGCGATGATTTTGTTCAAAGAGTAATGGCAGACACACTTCAGATTCTGTATAACAATCCAACAATTATGGACGAAATAGCAGAAGCATATGAAACAAAAAATATCACCTGTTATCTGATCCTCAACTCCCGTACTTTCCTACCCATCGGCTCAGGAATTCTTTATGAAGGTGTCTATACTGTCGGTAATATCCCCTATTCTCTCACATCTGAGTTTAATCAAACCTACAAATTCAGTGCTGAATAAACAACATCACCCCAAGTCTTCCACAAGGAAAGACTTGGGGTGATTTCCTGTTATTCCAATCTCATTTTTTGTGTCAAAAGCAGCGTAACGGCAGCGCAGCGCTCTGCCGCGATTTTTTCAAATACAGGATAATCCATTTGCGCAGAATCGTCCGCTTTATCAGAAATTGCCCGGATAATCACAAAGGGAATACCATTCTTCCACGCAGCATGCGCAATAGCAGCACCTTCCATTTCTGTACAAAGTGCCTGTGTGTTTTTAACGATAGCTGCTTTTTGATCCTTATCGCTAACAAACTGATCACCACTAGCAACAATACCGATTTTAGCATGACCGGGATTAACACCTTCAGCAGCATCAAAAGCAGCATTCACCATTATTTCATCGGCCGGGAAATATCGGACAGGCAATCCGGGAACTTGACCCACTACATAATTGGAATTCAAAACTGAGCAATCAAAATCGTGATAGATAGCAGCAGATCCTATAACAAAATCCGCAATATCCAAATCATTACATAAAGAGCCTGCAACACCGGTATTTACGACATGAGTAACACCAAAATAATCAACCAAAACCTGTACACACAAGGCAGCATTGACTTTCCCAACACCACAAACAACAACCACAACAGGAAGCCGCTCCAGTATACCTTCATAAAAAACCATACCGCTTTTCGCAGTTTCTTTAATCTGCGTCATTTTAGACTTTAATGTTTCCACTTCTACAGACATAGCACCAATAATACCTAATTTCATTATATAACTCCTTTATTTGGGATAAACCAGGCGTGATTCGTCAATATTTTCCAATAAATCAGCGTATTTCCTTCCCCAGTAATTTGCCATAGGTAAATTCATATCCAAATAATTGCCACAATCCTTAGCACTGGCGCCGGGAATTTCACCGGAGAAGTCTGCAACAAACCGGAAGCATTCTTTTACAAACTGACATATATCCTTAGATTCCAGGTCACCAGCCATCAGTAAGTAAAATCCTGTGCGGCAACCCATGGGTCCAAAGTACAATACTCGGTCCTTCCATTCCCGGTAATTTCGCAAAAATGTTGCTGCAAGATGTTCAATGGTATGAACCTCAGCAGTATTCATCACAGGTTCTTCATTGGGACTCGTTAAACGCAAATCAAAGGTAGTCACCGTTTCATTTCCCACTTTATCTTTACGGGATACATATAATCCCGGTTGCAGACGGATATGATCAATTGTAAAGCTGGTTATCTTCTCCATTATTGTCACCTTCACTGTATTTTTTAATATCATAACTGAAACAATAACAGAATGCAAGGTTTTCCCTTGCTTTTTCTACATTTTACAGATATAATAACAAAAAAGCTATGAAAGGTGGCTTATGTATGGCTGAAAATATGAATGCCGATAACCGTCCGGTAAATCCCAGACGTCGCAAACGCAGTAAGATACAGGTATTTAAAGAAGCCTATCTTCCTGTAATCATCGTCGGTGTCACTCTGCTTTTGATCCTGATCTTTTTAATTGGTTCCATCGTTCGGGGCTTCCAGCACAGAAAGTATAATGCACATATTGCCGCACAGGAATCCATTGCCCTTCAAGAAGAACAAGACCGGCTTTCAAAAGAAGCTGCAGATTTGATCACCAAAGCAACCGCCCTCGTCAGTCACTACGATTATGAGGGTGCGCTTTCCATATTAAGCTCTTTTTCCGGAACAATGTCTGATTTCCCTGACCTGCAGGAAAAGTATGATTCCTGCAAAGAAGCACAAAATAATCTTGTTCTGTGGGATGATCCCTCTAAGGTCTTGAACCTGTCTTTTCAGGTACTCATTGCAGACTCTAACCGTGCCTTTACTGACGAAGTCTACGGAACCTCTTATAACAGAAACTTCATTACCACCTCTGAGTTTTCCAGGATTCTTCAGCAGCTGTATGAAAACGGTTATATTTTAGTCAGCCTATCTCATATCACCGGTAATGATGGACCTAAAGAGCTATACCTTCCCAACGGCAAAAAGCCTTTGATCATCACCCAAACAAATGTGAATTACTACACCTATATGATAGACGGTGACGGTGATAAACTACCGGACAAGGACGGATCCGGTTTTGCCAGCAAGCTGATTGTAGATGCCAATGGTAATTTAGCCTGCGAAATGGTTGACGAAACAGGCAATGTTGTGACAGGCGCTTTTGATATGGTTCCTATTTTAGATTCCTTTATCGAAACACATCCCGGATTCTCCTACAAAGGAGCAAAAGCGATCCTGGCAGTTACCGGCTATGACGGAGTATTTGGTTATCGAACCAGTCCTGCTGCAAAAGAATTTTTTGGCAGTGCGTACCATACTGACGAAACAGAAAAAGCAGCCCAAGTTGTTGATGCTCTTAGGAGTAACGGTTACGAGATTGCCTGCTACACATACGAAAACGAGCCGTATGGAGATTATACCGTCGACCAGATTGCAGAAGAGCTGAATAAATGGGTATCTGAAGTCACGCCTGTTCTTGGGGAAACTGATATTTTTGTATTCTCAAGGAACAGCGATATTGAGCAGAACGGTGTCGTTTATTCTGGAGACAAGTTTTATGCAATCTACGATCGGGGATTCCGTTATTTTCTGGGATTCTGCGAAGAAGGAATGCCCTGGTATACAGCATCCACCGATTATATTCGCCAGGGGCGTATTCTGGTAACAGGCGATAATTTAAAGAATAACGGAGGTTGGTTCGAAGGTATCTTCGATGCTTCTTCCGTACTGGATAGTAACAGACCTACAGAATAATTCAAAAACAGGTATTCACCGGTGCATATACCGGTGAATACCTGTTTTTTATAATTTCCCACGAAGTTCAATAATCTGATCACGAAGTACCGCAGCATATTCGTACTCCATCATCTTTGCCGCTTCCTTCATTTGCTTCTCAAGGCGTGCAATTTCCTTTTCTGTTTCAGCCTTTGTCATCTTTATGCCGCTTCTCCCCTTCCGTTCAGCGCTGGGAGAAGATATCTCGATAAGGTCACGAACTGATTTGATAACCGTTTTAGGTTCAATGCCGTGTTCTTTATTATAACTATCTTGAATTGCTCTGCGTCGTTTTGTTTCATCAATTGCCGCACGCATAGAAGGTGTCACAGAATCGGCATACATCACAACACGCCCCTGGGCATTACGGGCTGCCCGTCCAATGGTTTGGATCAAACTGGTTTCCGAACGGAGGAATCCTTCCTTGTCGGCATCTAAAATAGCCACAAGACTAACTTCCGGAAGGTCAAGACCTTCCCGAAGCAAATTAATACCAACCAACACATCAAATTTCGCCAAACGCAGGTCCCGAATAATCTCCATTCTTTCCATAGCACCAATATCTGAGTGCATATACCGGACACGAATACCGTTCTTAAGCAAATATGCTGTCAGATCTTCTGCCATCTTTTTAGTGAGAGTTGTAACCAACGTCCTTTCATTTTTGGCACAAACCGCATTAATTCTACCGATCAGATCATCAATTTCTCCCTCAATAGGTGAAATCTCTACAACAGGATCCAACAAACCGGTAGGTCTGATCACCTGCTCTACGATTTGACCGGAACGAGTCCGTTCATATTCAGCAGGGGTTGCAGATACATAAATCACTTGATTCAGCTTAGAATCAAACTCTTCAAAATTTAAGGGTCTGTTATCATAAGCGGAAGGCAAACGGAAACCGTAGTTTACCAGTGCATCTTTTCTGCTTCTGTCTCCTGCATACATTGCCCGACACTGGGGCAGCGTAACATGACTTTCATCAACAAAAAGAAGGAAATCATCCGGGAAATAATCCAGCAAGGTTGTTGGGGGTGTGCCCGGAGCTCTACCTTGAATTACCCGGGAATAATTCTCAATACCGTTACAAAAACCGATTTCTGTCAGCATTTCCAGGTCATAATTTGTTCTTTGAGCAATTCGTTGCGCTTCCAAAAGTTTATCCTGAGAACGGAAATAAGCAACCTGCTCATCACATTCTCTGCGAATTTCCTGCATTGCCCGCTCCAACTTTTCCTTGGACGCCACATAGTGGCTGGCAGGATAGATTGCAACATGATCCACATATCTTTCCACCATACCGGTAACTGCGTTGATCTCTGCAATACGATCCACCTCATCACCAAAGAATTCAATTCGAATTGCTCTTCCGGACCAATATGCAGGATATACTTCTACTGTATCTCCCCGGACACGGAATTTATTCCGGGAAAAATCAATATCATTTCTCTCATACCGGATCTCAGTAAGTTTGTGAAGAATGCTGTCCATAGGACGTTCCTGACCAACACGAAGAGAGATAACCATACTTCTATAGTCGATGGGGTCACCCAGACCATACAAGCAGCTAACAGAAGAAACAACGATTACATCCCGCCGTTCAAACAGCGCTGCTGTGGCTGAATGCCTAAGACGGTCGATTTCTTCGTTGATTGCAGAATCCTTCTCGATATAGGTATCTGTATGCGCAATATAAGCTTCCGGTTGATAATAGTCATAATAACTGATAAAGTATTCTACCGCATTATCCGGAAAGAACTCCCGAAACTCGGAGCAAAGCTGCGCAGCCAGAGTCTTATTATGGGCTAAAACCAGCGTAGGTCTGTTTAGTTTTTCAATAATGGAAGCCATTGTGAAGGTTTTGCCGGATCCGGTTACACCAAGCAATGTTTGCTCCCGCAGTCCCCAATTCACACCATTTACAAGACCCTCGATTGCATCCGGTTGGTCACCGGACGGCTTATATTCTGAAACTAATCGAAATTGATCCACAGTTTCCAACCCCTCACACTCATTCTAAACAGCTTGCACCGGTAGCATAATTGATAACCACGCCCGGCTGACTGTTGTATACATAAACATTAAAACAGATTCCACCACCATCGTCCTCTA
This sequence comes from Faecousia sp., assembly GCA_045540795.1. GTDB lineage: Bacteria > Bacillota > Clostridia > Oscillospirales > Oscillospiraceae > Faecousia. The sequence continues at coordinate 19,194 of JAZQHW010000057.1, forward strand.
CGGACCAAGCTTCCATTTGAACACCGCTGGCAACCAAATCATTTCCATTATAGACCGGTGTGACGCGGTACATAACATGATTATCCGTTTCTTTTACATAATCCGCTACCATATTTTCAAAGGGCAGCATCCCCTCCACATTCAAATATCTGGTACCGGTGATCAGATTTTGTTCATTGGCATTTTCCCCGGATAATTGATAACCGATCAAATGGCAACGGTTGTAAAGATACTTTCCATCCACAATATCATATTTAACGGTATGCCATCCGGACGGTTTGACCTGACCGATACTCCCCCGTTCTTCTGTTGGCATAATCTCCGTTCCAATACAGGCAATGGCATATCCGCATCTACCCAGATTATCCAATTTCGAGTAATGTTCATACGCATTAACTGTGATCAAACTGTCTTCAAACTCCGGTTGATTGTCATTCACTACAACATAGGGCACACCGGAAAATGCAGGCACATCTGAAACACTGGAAAAACTATCTGTATTATGATTCTTCCTTCCAACAATCGAAATAAGAATTAATACGATCAAAAGAAACGGTAATGATATACCTTTTCTTTTTTTCTTCATCGCAGATATACCTCCCGTACAATTCTGTCGTGTGAATTCCCCTTCAATTCCCTTTGGTTTAACAATGTCCATTCATTGAAATCAGCTGAAAACACAGTATCAGAGGGATAGATACGCCCCCAGCGATAAATAATAAGTGCATCCGTTTCTTCCCAAAACAAACGATAATCCAAATCTTCCAGGAACAAACAGCTTCCTTTTTGAGGCATTTGCATTACCGGTTCCCATACAGTCACATCTTTTGAGATACCGGAAAATAACGGAGCAGAATACGCACTTAACCACAATCGGTCCCCATCTAACAAAGATACAATATCCTCATAAACTATTCTGTCACGGCTTTGTCTTCTTCCATTAAAGAGCATACCGTTACGGTCATCCAAGCATACGATCATCGTCATAGCAAATTTCACATCTCCGCATATACTTCTTCGGGATTATAATCCCCAGTCATAGTAGTCGTTAAAAAATAATCTTCAACACAGATAAAGTGATCCACCAAATAAACGTCGATCGTCCGCAACGCCTTTGCAACCATAATCGTTGCTTGAATATCTTCTGCCGAAGGAAGTGCCAAACCACCGGGATGATTATGTGCCAAAGCTACAGAGGAAGCATTTGCAGCCAGCGCCAGATCGACGATCCTTCGAATAGGCACATCCGCATAGTTTATACCGCCCTCTGATACAATTCGCCAGTCCAACACTCTGCAATTAGCATCTAACGAAACCATTGCAAGTGTTTCGTTTTTTCGACCCTTCAAACGATTTAAGAAAAATTTGCCGCAATCATCAATGCTTCGCAGAACTATTTTGTTAAAACCTTTTGTATATCGGCAACGGCCATAGAAATCACCCAGAAAATTTAAAAAAGTAGCAGCATTGTCGCCAATACCTTCCACTCTTGTCAATTCCCGTGCCGGTGTAAGAAGAACTCGGTCCAAAGATCCATACTCATTCAATAATGCATGGGCGATCTCATTAGTATCCCGTCTGGGAATCGTATAGAACAGCATCATTTCCAAAACCTGATGATCATCAAATTCTGTCAATCCCTCTCTAAGATATCGGTTTCTGATTCTACCACGGTGGCCGTCATGAACAGACATATCTATCACCTCTATTTTTCTCTTGCTATTAATGTGATAATTCGTTAGAATAACAGTAAATTCGAACTGTTGGAAAACGTCGATTATTTCTACTTTTTGCACAAAGGGAGCGTTATCCGTTGGACAATACGATCTATTTTACCAATCTTGAAAACACGATACACCCTGCATTTATCGTTGAGAACGGTATCATTACAAAGGCTAACCGTTCTGCACAGAATCGGCTGATCACAATCGGTACACACATTGATGATCTGATCTGCGTTGGCAAAGAAGAATATGCACGATTCCAAAACGGTCAGCTTTCCTTGACCATTGAAGTTTGCGGTGCACACATAGATGCCTGGGTCGTTCCTGTGGAAAACTTTGAGGTTTTCTATTTGGAATCGGATTATGAGGCACCGGAGCTTCGGGCTTTTGCACTTGCTGCGCAGTATTTACGGGATCCGTTATCTACAGCGCTAAATGCCACATACGAACTGCTTCCTGTTGACAGCCTGAAAAGATCCGTTCATATCAAGGAGCAGCTTGCCTATATCAATAAAAGTCTGCATCAATTGCTTAAAATTGTTGAGAATATGTCTGATGTGGCTGGTTTTGACGATGTAAGATCCGGCAAAAAGAAAACCCATAATATTTCCGGTATGCTACGGGATCTAGCTGAAAAAACTACCCATTTCACAGAATCTAAAAATATCAACGTTCATTACACAGGTCCTAAAACTCCAACCTTTGCGATAGTTGATCCTGAAAAGCTGGAACGTGCTATTCTTAATCTGCTGTCCAATGCCATCAAACACACACCGGACAATAACGATATCATCATTTCTCTGAACCGCAAAGGTAATAAGTTGTATATTTCTGTTCAGGACGGAGCAGGTGACGATGCCGTACTGGAAAAAGATCTGTTTTCTCAGTATCTTAGAGAGCCTTCAATCGATAACACCAACAACGGTGTGGGATTGGGACTTGCTTTGGTTCGTAAAACAGCAGCACTCCATGGAGGCACTGTCCTTGCTGAAAAAACAGAAAAAGGTGTTTACTTCACCATAAGTATCCTTGCAGAATCTACAACAAGACAAACTGTACGTTCCCCTATGCCTGTCCGTGGCGATTATACCGGTGGTTTCAACCGTATGCTGGTTGAATTCTCCGATATACTCCCCAACGATCAATATAAGTAATCCACCCCCCGGCTTAAAAGCCGGGGGTTTCTTTATTACAAATACTTTTTGAGATACTCTCCGGTAACGCTGTCCGGATTCTGTGCAACTTGTTCCGGTGTTCCTGTTGCAACCACATATCCGCCTGCGTCGCCACCTTCCGGACCCAGGTCAATGATATGGTCTGCCGTCTTGATCACATCCAAATTATGCTCGATCACCAGCACGGTATTTCCGGAATCCACAAGTTTTTGTAAAACCTCCAGAAGGCGATGCACATCAGCAGAATGCAGGCCTGTTGTAGGCTCGTCCAAAATATAGATCGTCCGTCCTGTGGAAACACGGGCAAGCTCTGTCGCAAGCTTAACACGCTGTGCCTCACCACCGGACAAGGTAGTACTGGACTGTCCCAGCTTTACATACCCCAAGCCGACATCTACCAGAGTCTTGATTTTTTTATGGATCTTAGGCAGGTTTTCAAAGAATACAGAAGCCTCTTCTGCCGTCATATCCAACACCTGGGATATATTCTTTCCCTTATACTGCACTTCCAGCGTTTCCCGATTATACCGCTGTCCACGGCATACCTCGCAGGGCACGTAGACATCAGACAGGAAATGCATTTCGATCTTCACCAGACCGTCACCGCTACAAGCTTCACATCGTCCACCTTTCACATTAAAAGAAAAACGACCGGGTCCGTAGCCACGAACCTTTGCATCTGCAGTTGAAGCAAATAAATCCCGGATATCATTAAATACACCGGTGTAGGTTGCTGGATTTGATCTGGGTGTTCTGCCAATGGGACTCTGATCAATGTCGATTACCTTGTCCAGATGTTCCAGTCCTTCAATGCATCGACAAGCACCGGGACGCACTCTTGCGTGATTGAGCTTACCCAGCAGGGTCTTATTCAGCACCTCACCAACCAAGCTGGACTTACCGGAACCGGAAACACCGGTCACACAAGTCAACGTACCCAGTGGGATCGATACATCCACATCTTTCAGATTATTTTCACTTGCCCCGCAGATCTTCAGCAGAGTGCCGTTGCCTTCCCTTCTGCTTAAGGGTACAGGAATCTTCTTACTGCCGGATAAATACTGACCGGTAACAGATTCCGGGTTACCAACAATATCTTTAAGTGTTCCTTCTGCAACGATCTTACCGCCATGGCAACCGGCACCGGGACCAACATCCACGATATAATCTGCCGCACGCATCGTATCTTCATCGTGCTCAACAACAATAAGCGTATTACCAAGATCCCGCAAACGCTTCAGGGTTACCAGGAGTTTATCGTTATCCGGCTGATGCAAGCCGATAGAGGGCTCATCCAAAATATACAAAACACCCATCAAAGAAGAGCCGATTTGTGTAGCCAGCCGAATACGCTGACTTTCACCACCGGACAGTGTTCCGGCAGCTCTGGACAATGTTAAATATTGCAAGCCCACATCCACCAAGAACTGCAGACGGGATTTGATCTCCCGAAGAATCTGATCCGCAATCAATGCCATATTACCTGTCAGTTTCAGCTGCTCAAGGAACTCCAATTCCTGCCGAATACTCATTCTGCAAAAATCCATAATGCCGATGCCGCCCACAGTAACGGCTCTGGCGATGGGTGATAACCGATCCCCATGGCAATCCGGACAGGGTGCCGTCGTCATACACTCTTCCAGTTCCTTCCGGGCAGCATCCGACTGTGTTTCCCGGAAACGGCGGCTGATATTGTTCAAAATACCTTCAAAGGGTTGTTCAAGAACACCCATCCCGTTGCCACGGTTATAAGTCATTCTTAACTTTTCACCGTTTGTACCGTAGAGAATAACGCGCTTTGCTTCTTCGGAAAGCTGAGAAAAAGGCGCAGTTAAAGAAAAACGATATTTCTGCGCCAGCGCTTCAAAATACATCCTGAAAATAGAATCCGTTCTGGCACTGCTCCAACCGGAAGCCTGAATTGCTCCGTCAAAAATCGCCTTAGACTTATCCGGAATCACCAGATCTTCATCAGCAATAAGCTGAAAGCCCAACCCGGTACAGGATGGACAAGCACCGGAGGGATTATTGAAGGAAAACATTCTGGGTTCCAATTCCGATAAACTGACGCCGCAGTCCTCACAGGCATAATTTTGAGAAAAGCTGAGTTCCTCCCCTGTTTGGGGAATTTGGATCACAACCAAGCCACCGGAATGCTGGCAGGCAGTTTCGATAGAATCCGCTAATCTGCGTCGCTGACCTTCCCGAATCACAAGACGGTCAACTACCAGCTCAATGGTATGCTTTTTATTTTTTTCACAGGGGATCTCCTCATTCAGATCATATAAGATCCCATCCACACGCACCCGCACAAAACCGGACTTTCTTGCATCTTCAAACACCTTTGCGTGTTCGCCCTTTTTCCCTCGGATCACAGGAGATAAGACAACAAACTTTGTACCCTCACCCAAATTTTCGACCCGGTCTACAATTTGATCGATGGTCTGTCTCTGGATCTCTTTTCCACAAACATAACAATGGGGTACACCTACCCGTGCCCACAAAAGGCGCAAATAGTCATATATTTCCGTTACCGTACCTACTGTGGAACGGGGATTTTTTGAGGTTGTCTTTTGATCAATGGAAATCGCCGGAGAAAGTCCGTCAATTGCATCCACATCCGGCTTGTCCATTTGTCCCAAAAACTGCCGGGCATAAGAGCTCAGGCTTTCCACATACCGTCTTTGACCTTCTGCATAGATCGTATCAAATGCCAGACTGGATTTTCCGGAACCGGAGAGTCCTGTAAACACGATCATCTTATCTCTGGGGATTGTCAAATCAACATTCTGTAAATTGTTCTCTCTCGCTCCGCGAATCCGAATTTCACTAGCCACTTTCCCGCCCCATTTCTGTAATTTTCGTTCCATATATTTTACCACAGAATTCATACCAGTACAAGTGGAATTTCAAATTAAAGCATTTCCTCATGTTTCCACGGAAAATATAAATGATTCACTCCTCAAAAAACATCACTAATTTCTCTTTACTATTATTATCTGCACAAAGCATTGACAAAAATAAAAAACGAAAAAATATGTCACCAAATGGCGCTCTCAATACATATATCTTATAGATACATAATAATTGCTCAATTTTCCCATTATGTATCAAAAAATACTATAGGAGAGCGCATAATATGAAACAGAGATTTTTAAAGGTTTGCAGTTTATTTTTGGTGCTGACGCTGCTGGCGAATATGCTGCCGCTGAGCGTCTTTGCCGAAGCAGTGCAGGAAAA
>JAZQHW010000058.1:0-7300 GCA_045540795.1 Faecousia sp.
TGCCATCCTGGCAGAGACCAAGGAGCGCATGACCACCATCTGCCGTGCCGCTGCTGACCCCGAGATCAGCCCCTACTGCGACTTCGTGAAGGATCCCGCTGTTGTTGAGCGCCTGATGTTCTCCAACCAGCAGGTCGAGGCTTTCGAAGCCCACCGCCAGCCCGAGTTCACCGTTCCCAAGGAAGAGGCAGAAGGCTACAAGAAGATCAAGAGCAAGGAGCGCAGCCCCATTGGTGCAGACGGCAAGCCTGTTTCCAAGATGAAGCTGTATAACCTCCGTGACGCTCTGTCTGAGGTTATCTATGACCGTTTCTACGAAGATCCCACTTTGATCGCTTACGGCGAAGACTGCCGTGACTGGGGTGGCGCTTTCGCAGTGTACCGTGGTATGATGGATGCTCTGCCTCACTGCCGTCTGTTTAACTCCCCCCTGGCTGAAGGCGCTATCGTAGGTACTGCCGTTGGCTATGCTCTGTCCGGTGGCCGTGCTCTTGTTGAACTGATGTACGCTGACTTCATCGGCTGCGCCGGTGACGAGATCTTCAACCAGATGTCCAAGTGGCAGGCAATGTCCGCCGGTATTCTGAAGATGCCTCTGGTTCTCCGTGTTTCCGTGGGTTCCAAGTACGGTGCTCAGCACTCTCAGGACTGGACTGCCCTGTGTGCCCATATCCCCGGCTTGAAGGTCTGCTTCCCCGCAACTCCCTGGGAGGCAAAGGGTCTGATGGAAACTGCCCTCCGTGGCACCGACCCCGTTGTGTTCTTCGAGAGCCAGCGTATCTATGACGTGGGCGAGCAGTTCCACGAAGGCGGCGTTCCCGAGGAGCGTTATGAGATCGAGATCGGCGATACCAATAAGGTCCGTGACGGTAAGGATATCACCATTCTGACCATCGGTGCTGTTCTGTACCGGGCAATGGATGCCGTTAAGACTCTGTCTGAGAAGTACGGTATGGAAGCGGATGTGATCAACCTCCACTCCCTGGTACCTCTGGATTACACCAAGATCATTGAGTCCGTTAAGAAGACCGGCAGAGTGCTGCTGGTTTCCGATGCCTGCGCAAGAGGCTCCTTTATGAACGATGTGGCAAAGACCATTACTGAGCTTTGCTTCGACGATCTGGATGCACCTCCTGTTGTGGTTGGCGCACGGAACTGGATCACACCTCCCTTCGAGTTTGATGAATTCTTCTTCCCCCAGGCAAGCTGGATCCTGGATACCATCCACGAGAAGCTGGTTCCCCTGGAGGGCTATACCCCCGAGAATGGCTGCAGCGTAGAAGAGCTGCTCCGCCGGGCAAAGCAGGGCGTGTAAGCTATGCTGCTGCGACGGACGGCAAATGCAGGTGTACTGCTGACGCTGGACGGTGTAATGATCCTGTTGGACGGTGTTTGCCGGGAAGTAAAACCTTACCCGGCAACGCCTCCTGAGGAGCGGGCACAGTTAACAGCTTGCTTTCCGGATATCGTGGCATTTACCCACGCCCATAAGGACCATTATGACCCTGCCTATGCTGCTGAATATTTAAGGCAGACGGGCAGGGTCCTTTTAGGACCGGAAGGGATCCGTGGAGGGCAAATGTCCCCGGTAACTGTTCGGAATGTCACGGTAACACCTGTCCCATCCCGGCACATCGGTGCCGCTGGAAAGACCACCCCTCACACAAGCTTTCTTGTAAGGGGGAGTAAAACCATCCTGTTCACCGGTGACGCTGCACCAAGCCAGTGGCGAAGGAGTAGCTTGCCGAAGCCGGATGTGCTGGTGGTGCCCTATGCCTATGCCCTGACCCCAGCCGGCTGGCAGCTGACCCAAAGCCTGGGAGCAGAAAGTGTTGTGCTGCTGCACCTGCCGGAAAGAAAAGAGGACGCACCGGAGCTTTGGCAGGGCGTAACGGAAACATTGCAGGAGCTCACACAGGTGCTGATCCCCAATCTATCCCAGGAACTGAATTTATAGAACCTATTTGACCGGGACTGTTGCAAATGCAGCAGTCCTTTTTTATAATCTTTGAATGTTACGCAACCGGTAATTCTTATGGCTGTCCTTATCCACGCAGCAGATAAACTTCCCGGCGTTTTCAATGATCCGTCCTCCAATGGCTTCATCGATCAGTAAAAGCTCATCCGGTGTCTTTTCTGTGGAAATGACGGTAGGCAGCCGGTTGTTGCTCCGGTAGTTCAGAAGCTCAAAGGCAAGATTGCAATCCGCCTGAGAAGGCTGGGTGCTTCCCAGTGGATCTTTGCCGGTTTTGAACAGATCGTCAATGTACAGAAGGGGTGCGTTTTTTAGTTCCTCCAGCATAGTGGTACGCTGGGCATCATCCAATGACAGGGATTTCAGCCGGGAAATACTCTCCCGCCAGGATATGTACAGAAGGGGAACACCCTCCCGAAGCTTTTGTCCGCAGACGGCAGTACACAGATGGGTCTTACCGCTGCCGGACTGCCCGGAAAATACCAGCCAGCCGGTGGGATTTTTGGCATATTCCATTGCAGTGTACTTCATTCTTTGCTGCCAGTGCTCCTTAGGCACAAAGGTGTCAAAGGTCATAGCTTCCATAGCTTTGGCAAGACCGGAGCTTTTGATCCGGGCAAGACTTTTCCGCACAGGCAGACATTTGCAATCCCGTACACCGGGCACATCACTGTCCTGTAAAAATGCGATATATCCCCGGTTTTTGCACAAAGGACAGTTATAATCCGTGAGATTTCCCACCAATGCATTCATACTATCCACCTTCTTCTGCCGGTAAGCTGCCAAATCAAAGGTGCATACCGATAACCCAGCCAGGTTCAATGGGACTCTTTCCATTCTTTTCTACCTCCTTTTCATTCCAGCATTGCAGTGCTGCTTTCCAGTCTTGCATAGGACTGCTTCCTATGCGCCATCCCACAGAAGTATAGTAATTGACAAAGCGTTTGGGATCTACCTGTAATCTTTGTTGTCGGCAATACTCCTGAACTTCTAATAATTGTGGGGGTGTAAAGGGCTTTGCCGTATATACACTCTCCCTATCTTTATCTTTATCCTTATCTTTTTCTTTATCTTTATCCTTTTCTTTATCTAGGGTTACTTTGGGTTTTGAAATAAACCCTTGGGTTTTTTTTGGGTTTTTCAAACTCTGTTTCCAAAACCTCTGGGTTTTCTGTTATTGCTTCTTCTGCAGAAGCATCAGAAGTTGCTTCTTTCTTAGGACGTCCGCCTTTTTTGCCGTTTAATGTTCCAACACGAACTCTTTGCGTGTAGGTATCAATGTCCCGTTGCAGTTGCTGGCGGATACTGGGCCAAATATACCGCTCGTTACCGGTAAAGGTAGGTTCTTGCCGGTTGTGAGCATAGTCCAGCATTGCTGTCAGTAAGCGTCCACGTTCTTCGAAAGTAAAGGGTTCTAAGATGTCAGTGTAACTGGCATACAGATAGACACAGGGCAGACTGATGACTTCGTTGGTTTGGTTTTCCATAAAAAAATCTCCTTTCGGTGTTCTGCCCCAATGATACCATAATAAAGAGGGGAGTCGGCAGACCCCCCTGACCAGAAAGTCAAAAGAACCATCAACCGTCAAAACAGGAATTATAATCTTTGCGTATGATTCTATATGGATGCAGGGCACGTTCCTATATGCTGTTCCCTTTGTTGTAAGCATAGAAAAAGCCTTGCTTCGCAAGGTGTTTTGACTTACTTCACAAATCGAAGGATTAACGTACCTATGTACGCCTACACCTTCGATTTGTTCGTCTTGATGGCTCCTTTGTCTTCCAACGAAATGTAAAAAGCTATGAGGAGGTTTCTGTAACCTCCTCATAGCTTTTTTAGATTTAATCCAGCTTCAAAATCATTTCCAGGATGTTTTTTACACAGCGTTCCAGGTCACTTCGCAAGATCCGTTTGGCACCCAATGCCTGCTTCAGGACATCCGGGTAGCCGATGGGCATACGGATATCGTTGCCGGCGAGGATGCAGTTTTCCTGGAGACAGGGAACCCACCAGTCAGAGGTGACCATACCGGTAAAGCCCCATTCCTCCCGTAAAATGCCCTGGAGCAATTCATAGCACTCGCAGACCCGGCGGCTATTGAGAATGTTATAGGAGGACATAACCGTCCAGGGTTGTGATTCTTTGACACAGATCTCAAAACCCTTCAGGTAGATCTCCCGGAGTGCCCGTTCGGACATCCGGCTATCGGAGTAGAAACGGTTGCCTTCCTTGTTGTTGGTGGCAAAATGCTTGGCAGAGGCGGCGGTGTGGGTGCTCTGAGTGCCCCGGACCTTGGCAGCGGCAAATTTACCGGCAATCAGCGGATCTTCGCTGAAGTACTCGAAGTTTCTGCCGCACAGAGGATTCCGGTGGATATTCATTGCCGGTGTCAGCCAAGTAGCAATGCCGTTTTCTTTACATTCCATTCCACCGGCTTCGCCCATTTGATAGGCAAGCTCCGGGTCCCAGGTGCAGGCTACCAAAGTGGCGCAGGGCCAGGCGGTGGTGGGAATGCCCACCCCGGGACGCAGCCGCACACCGGCAGGACCGTCGGCAGTCATAACCGCCGGGATCCCCAGACGGGGGATGCCGCCCATACCGCTGGTGTTGGCAACACCCTGGCTGGGCACACCGCTGACCATTTGGATCAGCTCTTCCTTGGTCATCTGGGCAATAAAGGCTTCCAGGGTGATCTTGCCTTCGGCAACCTGAGAAAGGGGAAGGGGCTTCTCCGGATCCAAAACCTTTGGGAAAGCTTCTTCTTTCTTGCTGGTATGCCGAATCACAGGGGCGGCAGGCAGATCTTCAAAGCTGCCGTCAGAGCGCATTCTTTTGGAAAGAAGATTGGGCGCACACCGCTGCTGCAGCTGCTCCACCAACCGGAACTGTTCTGCTACGGTGTACCGGTAAGCACACTCTGCCAGGTTGCGGCAGTTATTACCCACCAGGAAGCGGTAATCCCCCTGTTCCAGTATGTAGGCAGATTTGCAAAGCTTACCCAGATCGTCATAGCTTGCCATTTGGTCAATGGGGAAGGTGAGGGTCAGCGTCTGTGCTTCACCGGGGGCAAGGAGCTTTGTTTTCTGGAAGGCTGCCAGGCTGAGGTTGCTTTTTCCCAGGCAGCCCTGGGGAGCGGAATAGTAGACCTGGACAACCTCCTTGCCGACTCTTGCACCGGTGTTGGTAACTGTCAACTGCACTTCAATGTGGTTATCAGCTTCCTTTGCAACCGGCTGGCTGAAATCAAAGGTGGTGTAGGAAAGACCGTAGCCAAAGGGATAGGTGACCTTGGAGGCTGCACCAGGAATGGTTTCAAAGTAGCGGTAGCCTACATAAATATCTTCAAAGTATTCCACATACTCGGGACTTTCGTTGAAGGTGTCGGCAGAGGGATAATCTGTAAAGGAAGCGGCAAAGGTGTCCACCAGCTTACCGGAGGGATTCACATCACCGCAGAGAATATCTGCCGCTGCCAAACCGCCCTCCATACCTGCCTGCCAGGCAAGGAGCGCAGCATCGATTTTGGGATTCTCCCGGATCCAGCCGGCATCGATCATACCGCCGACATTCAAAATAACTACTGTGTGATCAAAAGAGGCGGTGACATCTGCTACCAGCTTGGTTTCTTCGTCAGTGAGATAAAAATCCCCCTTTTCGGCTTTTCTGTCCCAGCCTTCTGCAGAGTAGCGGTGGATCACCAGTACTGCCACATCGGCAGAGGCAGCTGCCTCTGCAAGGAGTTCTCCGGGCACAACAGGCTCCGGCAGGATCTCATTGCTTCCCAGTTGGGGAAGATTTTGGGCAGCGTAATCATAGTAAAATCGGCTCAGCTTCTCAAAGACCTGAACCTTCGGTGCCTTTTCCGCCAAGCCTTCATAGAAATTACGGATGTAGGCAGGATAGACCTTGCCGCTTCCACCGCCACCCATCACATATTCCATAGAGCCTACACCGAACAGGGCAACGGAGGTGCCTTCCTTTAGCGGAAGAATCCCGTTGTTCTCCAGCAGCACCATTCCTTCCCCGGCAATCCTCCGGGAGAGGTCGATATGCTTTTGACAACCGGTGACCCGGGTGCCGTTTTCGCCTATGTTGGTGGTGAGGTTGTACCGGTACCGGGACCACTTTTCAGGCTTTACCCGCCGGTTTTCACGAATATAATTCATAATAACAACACTCCTTTTGTTCTTTTTCTTGTATTGTAAGACATATCCTGCTATAATACAAGAAAATAACCCTGTAAAACAGGACAAATTATGCAAGAAGGTGAAATAATGCAGCAGATTTTCCGGGAAACCAAGTCCCGTATTACCCTGCGCCACGCTACAGTGCTGGACTTTCCTGCCCATATTCACGATGATTTGGAGCTGGTCTATACTGGGCAGGGGGGCGGTGTTGCCTATTGTGACGGCAGAAAGTATACTTTGCAGCCGGGTTCCTTCTTTTTGGTGTTTCCCAACCAGGTGCACCATTATGAGAAAACCGGGGGCGGTTCGTACTGGGTGCTGATTATGAAGCCCTCGGAACTAATGTGCTATGGGCAGCTGTTTTTAAAGGGTGCTCCGGAAAACGCGCAGATCCCATTGCCTCCGGAACGGAAAGAGGAAACGGTGTACCTATTGAAAAAATCTCTGGAGGAATACCAAAGGGATGGCTACAGCGAAGTGATCACCGCCTACCTGACGGTACTGATGGGAAAGCTGCTGCCCTTTTATCCTGTCCGGCAGGACCGTTCCTCCCGGGACAATGTAGCAAGGATCCTGCAGTATTGCTCCGGAAACTTCCGGGAGGAATTGACAGTCAGCTCTGTAGCCCGGGCGCTGGTCCTCAGCACCAGCTGCGTGGCACATATCTTCAGCCACCGCCTTTCTATGGGGTTCTGCGATTATATCAACGCTTTGCGACTGGCGGAAGCAGAGCAGCTTTTGCAGAATGGAAATTATACCGTTACGGAAGTGGCAAGCCTTTCCGGCTTTCCCACCATCCGCACCTTCAACCGGGTATTCTTGAAAAAACACGGTGTTTCTCCTTCTGTCTATAGAAAAAGGGCGCAGCCGGAATAGGCTGCGCCCTGGATTATTAGATTAGAAGTAGCACTTCTGAGCAATGTATTCCTTCAGCTGGCTGATGGGAACACGCACCTGCTCCATAGTATCCCGGTCACGGACGGTGACACAGTTGTCAGCTTCGGTATTCTCGTCACCCACAGTTTGGAAGTCCACGGTGATACACAAGGGAGTACCGATTTCATCCTCACGGCGGTAACGCTTACCGATGGAACCGGAATCGTCAAAGTCTACCATAAAGTCCTTCTGCAGCTGGTG
>JAZQHW010000059.1:0-7323 GCA_045540795.1 Faecousia sp.
CCGGGTCTACAGAGACTGACATAGTGACTTTTTGCCCCTTCACACCTCCGGGGATGATATTGCCCTCCTGATCCATATCAAAGGGGGCTACCGTTTCACCGATCACCACACCACTGTCTTCAATGGGGCGGCTGAAAAGACCGGAACCTGCCGCCACCGTGATCCCCAGGACGGAAACGATTGCGGCAACCAGACCGATCCGCCGGATCGTTGCCTTGCTGTTGCGGGCAGTGTGTTCTGCCTCCTGCAGGAACTGATCGTCGATTCCTCCAATGGCATCCAATAGGTGCTCTCGTTTCATAGTATATATCCCTCCTGTTTTAAGTAGGTTTTCAGCTTTTGCCGGGTTCGGCTGAGCATCATACGCACGTTGGCTTGCTTTAAGCCGCATTGATTGGCAATGGAGGGGATATCCTCCAAATAGTAGTACCTGCGGACAAAGGCCTGCCGCCGAAGTGCCGGCTCGGATTTTAAGAATCGGGAGATCGATTGGGACAGTTCCCGGATATTCACCTGCTCTTCGGGGGAGTCCTCCGGGTCGGCACAGGAACTTAGTTCTTCCAGTACCAGAGGCAGTTCACCGCCACCCCGGCACCGGGCATTTTCCCTGCGCCATACGCTCAAAGCGCAGTTTCGGGCAATGCGCCCTAAAAACAGACGCAAATGGGTAGGCTGCTGAGGCGGAATGGCATCCCATACCTTCAGCCAGGTATCTGCTACTGCTTCCTCTGCGTCAGAAGGAACCGGCAGGATTCCGGAGGCGATCTTGTGGCAGTATGCGCCATAGGTGGCGATACATTCCCGGATCCCTTGCTCATCTCTGCGCTGCAGCAGTTCTATGATTCTCTCGTCCGTCATTAGGATCTCCTTTCTGAAGAGCTCTTCTACTCTATAAGACGCAGGTCTTTCCGGTATTGTAACACAAACAGCAGCAAATTTTGAATGGTACTTGTAAATAATGGCAAAATGTGATAAACTGAATTATTATTGCTTCCTGTGGAGGATACTATGAAATTCCATACTTTTCCGTAGCGTTTCTTTCCTTTAAGAAAAGTACAGTATAATTGGAGGAAATGTTATGTCAACTTTAGAACAAGAAATCAGCCGCCGCCGGACCTTTGCTATTATCTCTCACCCCGACGCCGGTAAAACCACTTTGACGGAAAAATTCCTGCTTTACGGCGGTGCCATCGCCCAGGCAGGTGTTGTTAAGGGTAAGAAGAATTCCCGTGCTGCCACCTCTGACTGGATGGAGATCGAGAAGCAGCGTGGTATTTCTGTTACGTCCTCTGTAATGCAGTTTCAGTATGGCGGCTTCTGCATCAATATTTTGGACACCCCCGGTCACCAGGACTTCTCCGAGGATACCTACCGCACCTTGATGGCGGCGGATTCGGCAGTGATGGTCATTGACGGTGCCAAGGGTGTGGGGCCCCAGACCCGGAAGCTGTTTAAGGTCTGTGCTATGCGGCATATTCCTATTTTCACCTTTATCAACAAGATGGACCGGGAGACCCAGGACCCCTTCGATCTATTGGACGAGGTGGAACGGGAACTGGGGATCGAAACATATGCAATGAACTGGCCTGTTGGCTGCGGCAAGGATTTTAAGGGTGTGTATGACCGGGAGAACAGTCAGCTTCTGTTCTTCTCCGGTGTAAATGGCAAAGCGAAGGCTGACAAGCTCTCTGTAGACCTGTATGACAGCCAGGTGGCAGAGCTTCTGGACAGTGAGCAGAAGCATCAGCAGCTTATTGACGATGTGGAGCTTCTTTCTGCCGGACGGGAGATGGATATGGAGGCGGTGCGAAACGGCACGTTAAGCCCTGTGTTCTTCGGCTCTGCGTTGACCAACTTTGGCATTGAGCCTTTCCTGGAAGCCTTCCTGAAGCTGACGCCGCCCCCTCTGTCCCGGACTGCGGACTGCGGTGTGGTGGATGCCTTCTCTCCGGATTTTTCTGCTTTTGTCTTTAAGATCCAGGCGAATATGAATAAGGCACACCGGGATCGGCTGGCATTTATGCGGATCTGCTCCGGTAAGTTCCAGCGGGATACGGAGTATTACCATATGCAGGGCGGCAAGAAGATGCGTCTGTCCCAGCCGCAGCAGATGATGGCAGCGGAACGGGAGATCGTGGAGGAAGCCTATGCAGGTGACGTGATCGGTGTGTTTGACCCGGGTATTTTTGCCATCGGTGATACCATCACCGTGCCTTCCAAAAAGTTTTTGTATTCCGGTATCCCCACCTTTGCTCCGGAGCATTTCTCCCGGGTATCTGCCAAGGATTCTATGAAGCGGAAGCAGTTTGTCAAGGGTACGGAGCAGATCGCCCAGGAAGGTGCGATCCAAATTTTCAAGGTCCCCAACTCCGGTATGGAGGAAGTGATCGTAGGCGTTGTGGGTACGCTGCAGTTTGATGTGTTCCAGTACCGGATGAAAAACGAGTACGGTGTGGATCTGCGTATGGAGAGCTTGCCTTATGAGGAGATCCGGCTTATCGACAAGTATCCCGGTGACCTTTCGGATCTGAACCTGGGCTCTGACGCAGAGCTTTTGGAGGATTACCGGGGCAGAAGTTTGCTGGTGTTTTCCAGTTTCTGGGCAATCGACTTCACCGTCAAACGCAATCCCGGGTTGGAGCTGTCTGAGATCGTGGTAGCCGAGGGCTGATCAACAGAGTATAAATACATTGAAAACGGGTGTCTCATTTGTTTTGAGACACCCGTAAGTTAATTTTATCAAAGTAGAAAATTATTCTTACGGGATTGTATTGCCAAAATCTGTGTATTATTATAGAACTGTGATGATGAAAGCACTCTTGTATAGTGCCTTTTTAGGAGGGATCTGTAATGAAGAAGATAACGGTTTTACTGTTGTGTGCGGTTATGCTTCTGGGACTGTTCTCCGGTTGTGGAGAAAAAGAACCGGAGCTTCCGGCGGAATTCTGCGTTGGCTATGGTCAGGCGGAGATCATTCCTAAGGAAAAAATGACCCTTGCTGGCTACGGCAATGACGCAGAGAGAGTTGTTTCATCAGTAGCAGAGCGTATTTACACGACCTGTGTTGCGATCCGGGGTGCGGACGGCAATACTGTCCTTGTTTTTGCGGCAGATCTTCTGCAGGCAAAAGATGGGGTGGCAGAGCCTGTAAAAGAACTGGTATCCAAGGAAACCGGCATCCCGATCTCCAATATTATGTTCCATGTTTCCCATTCCCACAGTAGCCCTTCCGGCTCGCTTACTTATTATCAGTATGTCAGCCAGCAGTCATTGGCTGCGGCGCAGCAGGCGCTGGAGGATCTGGCACCGGCGCAGGTTTACGGTGCTTTTGAGCGTATTGAAGAGGGTATCAATTTTGTTCGGCACTACCTGCTGGACGATGGCAGCTATGTTGGCGAGGGTGTCGGTGCAATACCCAAGGAAAGGCTGGTAGGTCACGATACATTACCGGACCGGCTGCTCCAGGTGCTGAAATTCACCAGAGAGGGAAAAAAGGATATTCTCCTGATGAACTTCCAGGGTCATCCGGGCAGCCCGGAGGACAAGACGGTCCTTAGTGCTTCCTATGCCGGTGTGATGCGGGAAATGGTTGCCAAGGAACTGGATTGCAGCACGATGTTTCTACTTGGCGCTTCCGGAAACTTGAACTGTTCCTCCAAGATCCCCGGAGAGGAAGTGGCAGAAGGTTACACCCAGGTGGGCATGTTCCTGGCAGAGAAGGTAATTGGACTGAAGGACAGCTATAAGCAGTTAAATTCCGGCACGGTACAGCTGATGGAGGTGCAGGAGCCTTGTAAGTGGCTGACCAATATGAATCAGACCAAAAACGTACCGCTGTACGCCCTTTCCTTTGGTGATGTAGCCTGGATCTTCGGACCCCATGAAATGTTTGACACCAATGCTATGGCTGTCCGGGATGCTTCTCCCTTTACTATGACTCTGGTGGCATCCTGCTCCAACGGCTATCACTCCTATATCCCCACACCCCATTCTTTCAGCTTTTTCGCCTATGAGGCAGGCAAGACCCAATATTTTGAAGGAACTGCCGAGCAGCTGCAGGATCGGTATATCGAAATGCTGAAGACATTGGGTCAGCAGTATACACTGACGGAAAAGGATCCGGAATACAACACACCGGAGTTTGTACCGGTTTCCAACGGTGTTACCTATATCAATCCCACCCCCGGAGATCTGTCAGCCTGTGAAGAAGTGAAGAATGGCTATTGGCGGCTGGGACTTTTGGATGGTGCTTCTTCCAAGATGTTTTTGGCAAAGGATCAGCAGACGGCAGAGCTGGTCCTGCAGCAGTCTTCCGTGCAGCTTCTGCTGAACGAATCCAATGTGATCGTGGGTATCGTAGAGCAAGAATAAGCAGGGACTGCCCCTGAAAATAGCGGGTGCCTTATTGTGAAGAGGTTGTCTCAAAATGCATATGTAGGGAATGACCTATGTGTCATTCCGAAAAGTCTTTCCAAAATATGTATTTAGGAACGGCACACAGGCACGTTCCCTACAGATAAATATTCAATTTGGGGTTGGCTCATTCATTTTGAGACAACCCCTTCAGTTTTTTAGTCCCCTTGTCTTTTATCTGTTCGTATTGCCAACACATAAAGAAATGGAGCGGGATTTCTCCCGCTCCATTATTACCATGCTCTATCGTTGTAGGGTGTATCTTCTACGCCATTTCCGTTGAGTTTTTCAACCATGCGGTCGAGGGTGGGTTTCCAAAGGTTCTTGAACCATTCGGTTTTGCCGAACCACTTTACAAGAGTGGGGCTAATTGTGTAATAGGTGCGGATAAAGGCACGACCATACCAAGTTTCTGCCAAAGTGTTGTCGCGGAAACGGCGGAGTGTCCAAACTTGGGGGCAATCATAAGAGCCATAGACTGCAGTTGCTACATAACAACCACCTTTGCCGTTCGCCTTATCAAATTCCTTACCATTGAAAGAGGGGTCAATTTTCTTGATTGCGTTCTCTGCTTCGGTTCTCCGGAAGCCAATTGTATGGATGCCGTAAAGGAATGCTTTCTTGTAAAGAATTAGGGCTAAATCTTTATTAGCAAAATTGTTTTCGACGATACGACCAACATTCATCAAAAGTTCAAAGTTGGAGGTCATCCACGAACATGCGTCTTGATTTGCCTGCTGCGAACTGGTTTCTAACTGATATTTTCGTGCAGTGTTGTAGATGTTAGTTCCTGCGATGGCTACTGCATTTACAATTTCGACAACAATGTGTTTTGCTTCATCAGCAGGATAGGAGGTTTGCACCGCATTCAAAGTGCTAACCGCTCTATTCATAATGGTTTTAGCTGCATAACCAACTTGCCCAACCTTGCAATTGAGGGCTTGATAATAAGTGCTATAAAAATTGCTTTCCCAATCGTCGGGATGGAGCATAGCAAGTTCATTATAATACTGTGCAGCTTGCGCAACATTGCCCTCTGCCTTTGCTTGCCGTGCGACTTTATAAAGATTTGCACTACGGTCTGTTGTATCAACCTTGACCGTTCCCTCAATCATCAATTTTTTGGCTTCCTCAACAGAATATTTTGTGCCACAATGCTGGCAAACAAACATACCGTCTTGCTTTACCAAGTCGTTGCTTTGGCACATTTCGCAAACCATAGCTTTCATTATTTATCTTCGCCTTTCTGTATCAAACTCTCAACCGCGATGTGGATATTGCGGGGAACATCTGCCATTTGCACATACCGGGATACGGCGGATGCACTTCGTCCCATTTTACGCCCAACGGCTATGAATGTTCTTGTTTTCCAATGGAACTGTTCAACCAAATACACCAAGCGGTTAATATAGATTATATTATACAATGTATCTTAAAATTTTCAAGTATCTTATTGCTTTTGCGTGTTGCAATCAAAGGAGATGTGTACATCACAACGAAACCACAGTATGTCGCAACACATTTTTAAGAAATACAAAGATCCCGCTGCTTTCGCATTGAAAACAGCGGGATTTGCACGCAAAAAGTTAGATTATTCCTGGTCCCAGTTGTGCCAGACGTTCTGCACGTCGTCATCCTCTTCCATAATGTCGATGAGCTTTTCCATCAGCTTGATCTGCTCTTCGTCTTCCAGCTTCTGATAGTTCTGGGGAACCATCTCGATCTGGGCAGAGGCGAAGGTGTAGTTCCTGGCAGCCATTGCATCGGCAACGGCATTGAAGTCGACGGGATCGGTGTAGATGGTGAAGCAGTCTTGCTCTGCCTCGAAATCGTCAGCACCGCAGTCCATTGCGTCCATCATAACGGTGTCTTCTTCGTAGTCACCGTCTTCGTTGTCAATGACCAGGACACCCTGCTTGTCGAAGCTCCAGCTGACGCAGGCGGAAGCACCCAGATTGCCGCCGAACTTATCAAAGTGGTGGCGCATAGAACCTGCGGTACGGTTGCGGTTGTCGGTCATAGTTTCTACGATCACGGCAACACCGCCGGGACCGTAGCCTTCATAGGTGATGGATTCGTAGCTGTCGCCGCCGCCGGCACCGGCAGCCTTCTCCAGGCACCGCTTGATGTTATCGTTGGGCATATTGGCTGCCTTTGCCTTGGTGATGACGGTGGCAAGGCGGGAGTTGTTGGCAGGATCGGTGATACCGCCGCCTTCCTTAACTGCCACGATCAGCTCTTTAGCGATCTTGGTAAAGGCGGCTGCACGCTTTGCGTCCTGTGCGCCCTTGGTTTTTTGAATGTTATGCCATTTGGAATGTCCGGACATAATGATCGTTCCCTTCTGCTTTTTCTAAAAATGTTCAATATATTTTAGCACACTGTTTCCCTAAAATCAACATATTACAGGAAGAATTTTGCACAATCTCCCTGGGCTTGGGACAGGGTGATGCGCACCTCCGGGAATGCTGCCCGGAGCTCTTTTGCCAGATAGTCACATACGGGACGCTCTGTATGGTAGTGTCCTGCGTCGATAAGGTTCAGTCCTGCCGCTTTGGCATCGTGGAAATGGTTATACTTGGCATCGGCAGTGACAAAGGTATCGCAGCCTGCCGCAATTGCCTGCTCCATTTCACCGGCACAGGCACCGCCGCCTACTGCCACCCGGCAGACGGACTTACCGCTGTCTACATACCGCAGACCTTCACAGCCCAAAGCTGCCTTGACTTTGGGCAGGAATTCTGCCAAAGACAGGCGGTCATAGGTGGGCAATTCTCCTTGCCGGAGCAGACCCCATTCCCGTCCCCGGTGATCGGTGCCCTTGGGGTTAATGACCCGGATGTTTGTTAGTCCCAGGGTTTCTGCCAAAATGTCATTGACGCCACCGGGCGCGCAGTCCAGATTGGTGTG
>JAZQHW010000060.1:0-13088 GCA_045540795.1 Faecousia sp.
GGCTCAATATCCTCCAGCTTCTCACCGATACCGGAAAACTTAATAGGTTTACCGGTTACCGCGCGTACAGACAATGCCGCACCGCCTCTTGCGTCGCCGTCCAGCTTGCTGAGCATAACAGAGTCAATATCCAGCCATTCATTAAAGCTTTGGGCAGCATTGACTGCATCCTGACCGGTCATTGCATCAACAACAAGCAGGATTTCATCCGGAGAAACTGCTTCCTTGATGTTCTTCAGTTCATTCATCAACGCTTCATCAATATGAAGCCGACCGGCGGTATCCAGGAAAACCATATCGTGTCCATGCTGACGGGCATAAAGGACAGCCTCTTTTGCAGTCTGGACCGGATCGTTTTGACCTTTTTCAAAAACGGGAATTCCTAACTTTTCACCACAAACCTTCAACTGCTGAATGGCTGCAGGTCTGTATATATCACAAGCAACCAACAGCGGATTCTTTCCCTGGCGCTTCATTAAACCTGCCAGCTTGCTTCCGTTGGTTGTTTTACCTGCACCTTGCAGACCAACCAGCATAACCACAGTCGGTCCTGCCGGATTTGTGGTAAGATGCTTTACATCGCTGCCCATAAGGGTTGTAAGCTCTTCGTTGACGATCTTAACAATCATCTGCGCAGGACTCAGCGACTCTAATACATCAGAACCGACACAACGCTCTGTAACTGACTTTGTAAAGTCTTTTACGACCTTATAACTAACATCCGCTTCCAAAAGTGCCATACGGATCTCACGCATAGCCTCTTTGACATCGGATTCCTTCAGCCTTCCCTTACCTCTGAGCTTTTTGAAGGCAGCAGAAATCTTTTCAGTTAATCCTTCAAATGCCATTTATTACTCCTCAAGTTCATTCACTGCATTCAATATCCGTTCAGCCACATCACTGATCTTTACATCTTGATTGTTCGCAAGAAGCATTGCATTCTCACGAATTGTATTCATTGCACGCCGGTAGGACAGATCACGCTTTACACATCCGGTCTTTTCTTCCATATTCCGGAGAAGTGCCTCGGCGCGAATCAAATTGTCGTGCACACCCTGGCGGCTGACATGCAGTTCTTCTGCAATTTCAGCCAGTGATAAATCCTGATTGTGTCGCAATTCGAAACACATTTTTTGACGATCCGTGAGTAATTCTCCGTAATAATCGTACAACAAAGTCATCTCAAAAGTATCCATACGGATCCTCCTGTCAAGCATTTTTCCTTGACACCTGGCATATGATACACGATAAAACATAGTTTGTCAAGTATTTTTACTTGACATATCAAAAATTTTATACCACCGACATAATTCTTTCCTCTCAGAAAATCCCATTCTGGTGTATAACAGCATAGCCGGTATATTTTCTTTGGCAACCTCCAGCCGAATTTCGCGTCCTGCCACATGTCTGCACAAAGCACAAAGTACTGTTTCTCCCATTCCGGGAATCAAAGATACCAAAGCAAGAACCTGATCTTTTTCGCAAGCACCAATACCAATCATCTGATCCTTTTCATAAACAAAATAACTCTTACCTAAAAACCGGTGCTTATCGTAAGATGATAAAAGGGCAGAGCACGGAACTTTTGACATCCGGGCATTATAAATGTTCTTCCACTCGTTCCAAGAGGATTCACCAGCAAGTACGGTATTTGCGTTCACAGAGGAAATTAGGGTACGCGGAATCGCCAATTCAATCAAATGCGTATAAATAGGATAATCCGATATTTCGTAACCTGATGCATATACACAGTTCGCACCTGCCATCTTGCAAAATTGCGTACACTCATTTAACAAGGCAACAGAATCAGAAGCACTCTGGATCTGAATATATGCCTCACCCTTTAACGGTATCTGATTCAGCACCAAGCTGGCAACGCCATTATCCGTTGTAAACAGCGGTATATTACGCATAAAATCCCCCCCTGAACCAAACTATACCATATCTTTTTCCCGTGGTCTACTTATTTTTGTTACATTTGTACATATCCATTGCGCAACCGCTTTCCTGGTTATAAATTACGCCAAAATGTTTCAATTCGCCTTGATTTTTAGAAAAAATCCACTATAATACGGTTGATATCTTTACTTAGGAGGTTTTCAAATGAAAAAGATCATTTGCAAAAAGGAATATGATACAGAAACCGCAACTTTGATCAAGAAGTGTACCTACGGTTATTACGGTGACCCTGCCGGTTACGAAGAGCTTCTGTTCCAGACACCCGGCGGATTGTATTTCATCTATGTTCGTGGCGGTGAAGCATCCCCCTACCCCGCTGAAGACATTCAGCGGCTTGCAAAAAACAAAGTAAATACCTGGATCGAAAATCATTGATCAACCATAAGGAGACTGAAAAATCAGTCTCCTTTTTCTTGACACATATGATATTCTATATATAAGACATATTTGAAACTGGACGGAAGAAAAATGAAATTTTTACGCAATATGATCCTGGTACTTTTGATTTGTTTTTTGCTTTCAGGCTGCAAGGAAACCCAAAACAGCATAACCGTTGCAACTACTACAATGCCTGTGTACTATTTTACCGCACAGCTTTGCTCAGGTACGGATATCGAAGTGACCCGGCTTATCACAGATAATGTTTCCTGCCTCCACGATTATACACTGCGCATCTCCCAAATGCAGACAGTCGAAAAGGCGGATCATATTGTGATATCAGGAGCCGGACTTGAAGATTTTTTAAACGATGCCATACACAACAAGAAAAATATCATCGATGCCTCTTCCGGTGTATCTCTGTTATGTAGTGAAGCAGACGAAGGTGAAAACCACCACGACCATGATCATCACCATACACAGGATCCTCATATTTGGCTTTCCCCAGAAAACGGTCAGATTATGGCACATAACATCTACACAGCATTGGTAGAAGCATTCCCTCAATATGAATCTCAGTTATCAAACAACTTTACTGCGTTGGATCTTAAATTTGAGAATTTGATCCAATACGCACATTCACATCTGACTTCACTTTCCTGCCGTGAACTTATCACATTCCACGACGGTTTCTCCTATATGGCAGACGCCTGGGATCTTACCATACTCCACGCCATTGAAGAAGAATCCGGCAGCGAAGCTTCTGCTTCGGAGCTGATTGATATGATCGGAATTATTACCCAATATCAGTTACCGGCTATTTTTACAGAAGTTAACGGAAGCGGTTCCGCAGCAGGAATTATTTCAGCAGAAACCGGTATACCCGTATTCTCCCTGGATATGGCAATGTCCGGTGAAGATTATTTCGATGCGATTTATCACAACATTGACACCATTAAGGAGGCGCTGCAATGAATATCGGTAATCACGGCGGTAGCTGCGGTCACTCCTGCTGCCTGCGTATTCAAAAACTTTCTGTCACACTTGGAAATCAGCAAATTCTTAATAATGTGAATCTCCATGCCCACTGTGGAGAAATGATCGCACTTATCGGACCCAACGGTGCAGGAAAGAGTACACTGCTGAAAGCCATCCTCGGGCAGCAGGATTATAGCGGTGTGATCTCATTTTCTGTACCCGGAAAACGAAGCCGGAAACCGACCATTGGCTATGTTCCGCAAAGCCCTACATTTGACCCCGGAGATCCGGTAAGTGTAGCCGATCTTTTCTCCTGTTGTATGAGTAAACGCCCCGCTTTTCTTGGTATATCCCCCAAAATGCGGGAAAAGATTCTGGAATGTCTGGAACGCGTCCACAGTGAAGATCTCATAGACAAAAAGGTCGGCAGTTTATCCGGCGGTGAGCTTCAGCGGGTACTTCTCGCTTTGGCATTGGAGCCGATTCCCAACATCTTGATTTTAGATGAACCCCTATCCGGTGTTGACGTGGAAGGTATGGCTCTTTTAATGGATGTTCTGGATGAATTGCGTCATATTTATGATCTGTCAATTCTAATCACAACTCACGATTTTGAAATGCTCAACACTTATGCAGATCAAGTCGTACTGATTGATCACGGTATCGTTTGCCAGGGAACACCGAAGGAAGTTTTGGATTCCGAAGCCTTCAACCGTGTATTTCACAGAAAAGGAGGCATATAACCTTGGGACTTTGGTACGCATTTTGTGATATGCTTCCCTTTGAAATGCTTCACTGGACCTTTATGAAGCATGCATTGCTGGCAGTGATTATTATGGCTCCTCTTTTCGGTATTTCTTCCACTATGATCGTTACCGGAAAAATGAGTTTCTTTTCCGATGCTTTGGGACACTCCGCCTTTACCGGCATTGCAATTGGCGCTCTTTGCGGAATTGCAGGTCCAACCTGGGTGGCAGTCATTTTCTCTGTAGCCTTTGCACTGTTATTTTCTTATGTACGCAGCCGTTCCAACCAAACTGCCGATACGATCATTGGTGTCTTTTCCAGTACCGCTGTTGCCCTTGGCATTTTCATTGCCACAATGAACGGCAATAGCTTTACAAAATACAACCGTTATCTCATCGGCGATATTCTTTCCATCTCACCCGGTGAGATCGGACTGCTTATCTGCGCATTGGCTGGTGTGCTGATCCTTTGGGTCCTTACTTCCAACCGTTTGGTCTTATCTTCTATTTATCCACAACTTGCCTCTTCCAGAGGCATCCCTGTACATTTAATACAGACAGCCTTTACCGTTTCCATTGCCGTGATCGTTACCCTGTCCATTTCCTGGGTGGGACTATTAATACTAAACTCTCTGCTGGTACTCCCCGGTGCTACATCTAAAAATATTTCTAAAAACCTTTTACAATACCACCTGTTTTCTGTGCTCACAGCACTTCTTTCCGGTATTGCAGGACTTTGTATCTCCTATTTATTGGATGTATCAGCCGGGTCAGCAATTTCTCTTGTGGCAGCACTCCTGTTTTTCCTTTCCTTTATGTTCAGAAAAGTGAGGAAATAATATGGATACGCTAAGCTTAAAAATCATCGCAAGAATGAAAAGCGACTTCCCTACCAAATTTGGTATACCAAGGCAAAGCGGCTTAGTGGAGGAGCTTTATTCAACCATCATTTTTGAACCTGAATTCCGTAACAGGGATTCCCTACGGAGTATAGAAGATTTTTCACATCTTTGGCTGATTTGGCAATTCTCAGCTGCAACACGGGAAGACTGGTCCCCTACCGTACGTCCACCCCGTCTTGGTGGTAATACACGCCTTGGTGTTTTTGCTACCCGCTCTCCTTTTCGACCGAATCCCCTGGGGCTTTCCAGCGTCCGCTTCATTGGACTTGAAGATACAAAAGAATACGGAACCGTGATCCATGTCGCAGGCGCAGACCTGATGGATGGAACGCCTATTCTGGATATCAAGCCCTATATTCCCTATTGTGATATACACAGCGATGCAAGCGGTGGTTTTACGGAAAATGCCGACGATTTCATTCTCGATGTTAGCATACCTGACTGTTTACTTGAACAGATACCTGAAACAAAGCGTGCGGCTTTACTTGGCATTCTCTCCCACGATCCCAGACCATCCTATCAAAAGGATGCCAAACGGGAATACGGAGTTAGTTTTGCCGGTTTTAACATTCGCTTTATTGTTGAAAACAAAATGCTGACAGTGGTATCCGTTGCAAAACAGGAATCTTAAAAGGAAGTGTCAACTATGAAAACTCGTTATCTCCGCTTCCCAGGCGGCAAATCAAAAGCTTTGACTTTCAGCTACGACGACGGTACAGAATACGATCGCCGACTTGCGGATATTTTTAGAAAGAATAATATGCGTGCCACTTTTAACATCTGCTCCGGTTGGTTTGGTCCGGATGACGGTTCCAATCCTCCCGGTAGTGTTCACCGTAAATTATCCCGTCGAGAGGCTTTGGAGGTGTATACACCGGATGTTTGTGAGGTAGCCTGTCACGGGGTGAACCACGAATTTCTTATCGCCTGTGACATTACAGCCGGCTGCACCGATGTGATCGATGACCGCAGGAATTTGGAAAGCATGTTTAACCGCCAGATCCACGGCTTCGCTTATGCAAACGGTGTTTACAATGATAATGTGGTCAATATGCTAAAATCTGCAGGTATTTACTATGCCCGTACTGTTATATCGACGCTGAATTTTGATATGCCACAGGACTGGCTCCGCCTGCCTACCACCTGCCATCATAAGAACCCGAAGCTTATGGAGCTGGCTGAGCAGTTTCTGGAATTGAAACCAAGATATATGCCTAAATTGTTCTATGTTTGGGGACATTCCTATGAATTCAATGATTATAATAACTGGTATATCATAGAAGACTTTGCAAAAAAGATGGCAAATAAGGATGATATTTGGTACGCAACCAATATGGAGCTCTACTATGCCTGGCTGGATTATACACGTCTGGAAAGCTCTGCCGACGGTTCTATCATTCATAATCCCAGTATACGCAGTGTCTGGATCGGTGATAAAAAAGGTAATACCTATGAAATTAAACCCGGCGAAACAAAATATCTTCCATAAATGAAATATCCGGTACATCTTCTAGATGTACCGGATTCTATTTACTCCATATGAAGCTTTACACCGTTTTCCGTAAGCCTTTGCTGAAGTGCCTTCACATTCACCTCTGCAAAATTTTTACCCATTGCTGCAGCCGTACCGGCAGCTTCACCGGTAACAGAACAAACCGGAATCACACGGGTAATATCCCACATTTCTTCGTCGGAAGAAATACATCTTCCGGCTGCTGCCAGATTTTTGATCTTATTGCCATAAAGGGTTCTATAGGGAAGCTCATAAGCTTCACCAACACCGGTAGGACGCCAATTACCAAACATACCAACAGAATCCTCAAAGTATTTATGGTTATCATCCTTTGTCATTGTATATACGCCGACAATTCTGCGCGTCATACGAACCTGCGGGATCGATGCAATGGTAGAAAGCATATGCTCCTTGGAAAGCTTCTGTTCCTTCAGGAAGAAATTATGGACAGATTTGTGAGAAGCGATCACCATATCACTCAGTTCTTTGCCGTCCAAGCCTTCAAAATATCGGTGATCCGCAATGGCATTATATTCATTGGTTGCCTTTTTCTGAGATGTAATATCAGCAAATCCTAAAGGTTTTAATGTATGCCCGTTTTCTCCACAGAAATAATACCAGGCTGCCAGAATATTGCCCTTGCTATGCTTTGCAGTGTCCTCACCTGCAAAATGACAAACATCTGCATCACCGGAGCAGTCAACAACATTCCCAACTTCAACAGCACTTCTGCCACTTTTATTCTCGATCAGCAGATGTGTGATCATACCGTTCTGAACAGATACATCACAAACCGAAGTGCCGTAAAGGATCTCAACACCCTCCCGGAGCAACAGTTGCTCCATAGCAATGGCACAGGCAGATGCATTATAGCGAACACGGTAACGCTGCTGCAGCTTTTCTTCCAGTGTGCCCCCTTCTATCCAGGCTTTGGGATAATTTGCCTCATAACCGTCCTGAATCGACACTTTCAACAATTCCTCAGCAATTCCAAAGCTAAGCTGATTGCCTTTTCCATCACAAAGAGGAAGATAGATCGTCACCAGGCCGGCAGTTCCCAAGCCGCCCAGCATAAACATTTTCTCGCAAAGTAAAACCTTGTTACCGCCTCTGGCTGCAGCCAGCGCAGCAGCAATACCCGCAAATCCACCGCCAACAACAACGGTATCGTAGCGTCCGTAAACAGGCAATTCCTTTGCCGGTTCAAAAAATGTAGCCATATTGTTGCCTCCAGCAAAAAATTCTTCTGCAGAAAGTATATCACATTTTTTAGCAGAGGGATAGCTTTTATTTAAAATACTTCACCGCTGCTTCAAACATACGGATATCATAATTACCAGGTACGTTTTTATACAGTCCAGCACCGATACGCTCACTGTGACCCATTTTACCGAATACGCGACCGTCCGGAGAGGTAATGCCTTCAATGGCAAAAATGGAACCATTGGGATTAAAACGAACATCAGCGGTAGCATTTCCGTTAAGATCTACATACTGAGTAGCCACCTGACCGTTCTCAATCAGCTTGCGTGCCAGCTCTTCCGATGCATAGAAGCGGCCTTCACCGTGGGAGATTGCCACATTATAAACATCACCCACCTGGGTATTTGCCAGCCACGGAGAATTGTTGGAAGCAACACGAGTACGCACGATACGACTCTGGTGGCGTCCGATCACATTAAATGTCAATGTGGGGCAATTCTCATCTGTATCAATGATCTTTCCGTAAGGAACCAGTCCCAGCTTCACAAGCGCCTGGAAGCCGTTACAGATACCACACATCAAGCCATCACGGTTTTCAAGAAGCTTTGTGACTTCTTCCTTAATAGCACCGTTGCGGAAGAATGCTGTGATAAACTTACCAGAGCCGTCAGGTTCATCGCCTCCGGAGAAACCGCCGGGAATAAAGATGATCTGACTTTCTTTGATTTTCTGCGCAAATTCATCCACGCTGCGGCTTATGGCATCGGCAGACATATTCTTAACAACAAAAATCTCAGGCTCAGCGCCGGCATCTGCAACTGCCCGGGCGGAATCGTATTCACAGTTTGTGCCCGGGAATACCGGAATCAGCACCTTCGGTGTGGCAACCTTAACAACAGGTGCAACACGGTTCTTTTCCGGTGTGGAAACCGTTTCGATGGGTGTCACAGCATCCGGAATATTGCAGGAATAAACAGATTCCAGCTTATCCTCGTAAGCTTTCTGCAAGGAAGACAGGCATACCTTTTCGTTACCGTATGTGATTTCTGCAATCTCGGAAACGGTACCGATCTCCACAGCATCCGCAACAGGCTCAGTAACCTCCAAAATGAAGGAACCGTAGCTATAACCAAATATCTCTTCCAGGCTGACCGCATCCGTAAAGGCAAAGCCAAGACCGTTACCGTAGCACATTTTCATAACAGCCTCACCAATACCGCCAATACCGGGTGTGTAGCAGGAAAGAACCTTACCGGAACGCATCAGCTCAGTAATACGGTTATACAGCGCCAGCAAAGACTCCTCATCCGGCAGTCCGTTGGCATTGTAAGCCGACTTCATCCAAACGACCTTGCTGCCAGCTTTTTTAAATTCATTGGAAATGATATTGCCGATCTTATCGGTGGTAATGGCAAAAGAAACCAGCGTAGGCGGAACATCGATATCTTCAAATGTACCGGACATAGAGTCCTTACCGCCAATAGCAGCGATCTTCAGGTCCATCTGTGCCTTAAACGCACCCAAAAGTGCTGCAGTGGGCTGACCCCAACGCTTTGCGTCTTTACCAACACGGAGGAAGTATTCCTGGAATGTAAGATAGACATCTTCATAGCTGGCACCGGTGGCAATCAGCTTAGATGCCGATTCCACAACAGCCAAATAGGCACCGTGATAAGGGCTCTTTTCTGTAATAAACGGGTTGTAACCCCAGCTCATCACAGAACAATCATCTGTATGACCCTTCTCCAGGCTGATCTTATGAACCATTGCCTGAATGGGTGTCTGCTGATGCTTACCGCCGAAAGGCATCAAAACTGTACCGGCACCGATGGTAGCATCGAAGCGCTCAGACAAGCCTCTCTTGGAACAGGTATTCAAATCTGTGGCGACACGATTCATATTCTCTGTGAAAGAACCGCAAACAACGGGTGTAAAATCAGCAGGTGCAGCCAACTCCACATTTACATGCTTTTCCGCACCGTTGGAATTTAAAAAATCACGGCTGATATCACAAATCGTTTGACCGTTCCAGAACATCTTCAAGCGGGCTTCTTCAGTAACAGTCGCTACAACAGTTGCCTCCAGATTCTCCTGTGCGGTCATCGCCAAAAAGCGCTCCACATTCTCAGGAGCAACAACGATAGCCATACGCTCCTGGGATTCAGAAATAGCCAGCTCTGTGCCGTCCAAGCCATCATACTTCTTGGGCACCTTATTCAGGTCAATTTCAAGACCGTCAGCCAACTCACCAATAGCAACAGACACGCCGCCTGCACCAAAATCATTACAGCGCTTGATCATAACAGCAGCTTCCCCGTTACGGAAAAGTCTTTGGAGCTTCCGTTCTTCCGGTGCATTGCCCTTCTGGACTTCAGCACCGCAAGATGCCAAAGATTCAACCGTATGACTCTTGGAAGAACCGGTTGCACCGCCGCATCCATCTCTGCCGGTTTTACCGCCTAAAAGAATCACTTTATCACCGGGTGCGGGGAAATCCGGCTTGGAATGATCCTCGTGCACGGCACCGACAACAGCGCCGATTTCCATACGCTTGGCAGCATATCCGGGATGGTACAATTCATCCACCATACCGGTAGCCAAACCAATTTGGTTGCCGTAGGAAGAATAACCAGCAGCTGCGGTGGTAACGATCTTCCGCTGAGGCAGCTTGCCCTTAATCGTTTCATTCACAGGCTTCAAAGGATCAGCAGCGCCGGTTACACGCATTGCTGCGTACACATAAGCACGGCTTGCCAGAGGATCCCGGATCGCACCGCCAATACAGGTAGCTGCACCACCAAAGGGTTCGATCTCCGTAGGATGGTTATGAGTTTCATTTTTGAAAAGCAACAGCCAGGGTTGCTCTTCGCCGTCCACAGTGACAGTCATCCGCACGGTACAGGCATTGATCTCTTCAGACTCATAGAGCTTATCCAGATAACCGTTTTTACGCAGATACTTCCCTGCCAATGTACCAATGTCCATCAAATTAATGGGTTTGGTTCTACCAAGTTCTTCACGGGTCTTAATGTAAGAATTATAGGCATCCTGCAGCAGCGGATCTGCAAACTTCACATCATCAATGGTTGTATTAAAGGTCGTATGACGGCAATGGTCAGACCAATAAGTATCGATCATCCGGATCTCGGTGATTGTAGGATTCCGGTTCTCTGTTTTAAAATAAGCCTGGCAGAAAGTAATATCATCCAGATCCATAGCAAGACCCAGATCTTTTACCATCTGAGCAAGACCCTCTCTGTCCAAATTCAGGAATTCTTCGACTGTAGCAACAGAATCCGGAATCGTCACTTCCAATTCCAGGGTCTTGGGTATATCCATAGAAGCCTCACGGCATTCCACAGGATTGATCACGTGATGACGGATCGCGAAAATATCCGCTTCTGTCAATGTGCCTTCCAGAACATAAACCTTGGCAGTACGGACCAAAGGACGTTCCCCTTGGGAAAGGATCTGAATACACTGTGCTGCAGAGTCCGCTCTTTGATCGAACTGACCGGGCAGCGGTTCCACTGCAAATACAACAGATCCCTGAGGTACCTCATAGGATACATTATCCACCTGCGGTTCAGAAAACACAGTATTTACAGAATAATCAAAAAGATCCTTTTCGATTTTTTCCACATCATAGCGATTCAGAACCCGAACAGAAGTCAAGCCCTTGATCTGCAGGAACTCCCGGATCTCCTTAAGTAGTCCGTCTGCTTCGTGGGTTTGTCCAGCTTTCTTTTCAACATATACACGATAAACCAAGCTGTTCCCCTCCTTTATTGATAAGCTGCCAGTCCACGCTGGCCAATATCACTTCTGCGGTAAGCGCCTTCAAATTCAATTCCGTCCGCCAATCTGTAAGCTTCACTGATTGCTTTCTGCAATGTATCAGCCACCGCAGTCGTTCCGGTAACACGACCACCGGATGTAACGAGTTTGCCATTCTCCAGCTTAGCGCCGGCGACAAAGGTGTGCTTTTCAGCCTCTTCTGACATAGTGATCGGCATTCCCTTTTTATAGCTTAAGGGATAACCGCCGGATGCAGTTACAACACAGCAAGCGAATTTATCAGAAAATTTCACTTCAGTTTCAGCCAACGTACCGTTGGTGGTTGCCTCCATAATCGTCAGCAAATCGCTTTCCAGCAAAGGCAAAACCACTTGAGTTTCCGGATCACCAAAACGGCAGTTATATTCAATTACCTTAGGACCGTTGGGGGTCAGCATCAAACCAAAATACAGGCAGCCTTTGAAGCTGCGACCTTCCGCGTTCATTGCATCAATGGTAGGAAGGAAAATCGTCTTCATACATTCTTCAGCAATCTCAGCAGTGTAATAGGGATTGGGCGCTATTGTACCCATACCACCGGTATTCAATCCCGTATCATTGTCACCAACGCGCTTATGATCCATAGAAGAAACCATAGGTTTTACAGTTTTTCCGTCGGTAAACGCAAGGACAGAAACCTCAGGACCGGTAAGGAATTCTTCGATAACCACAATGGAACCGGACTTGCCGAACTTAGCGTTTGCCATCATATCGGTAACTGCTTCTACAGCTTCTTCACGGGTTTGCGCAATGATCACGCCTTTACCAAGCGCTAAACCGTCTGCTTTGATAACAGTAGGAATCGGTGCTTCCTTAACATAAGCCAGCGCTTTCTCTATATCTGTAAAAATCTCATACGCCGCAGTAGGGATCCCATACTTTTTCATCAAATTCTTGGAAAAAGCCTTACTACCTTCAATAATTGCTGCTTTTGCGTCAGGACCGAAGCACGGAATTCCCTCAGCATTCAAACGATCCACGCAACCTAAAACAAGAGGATCGTCTGGTGCAACAACTGCATAGTCAATTTTATTATCCTTTGCAAATGCAGCAATTCCATCCAAATCCGTTGCGCTGATATCTACACAAGTGGCATCCTTCTCCATACCACCGTTTCCGGGAAGGGCAAAAATCTCTTCGATCCGCTGACTTTCCCGAAGTTTTTTGATGATGGTATGCTCTCTACCGCCGCCACCAACAACCAATACCTTCATCTATGTTCCTCCATTAATGATGGAATAGACGCATACCGGTAAATGCCATCACAATGCCTCTGCTATTGCACTCTTCAATCACCAGATCATCCCGAATGGATCCGCCGGGTTCTGCAATATACTTAACACCGGATGCGGCAGCACGCTTAATGTTATCACTAAAGGGGAAGAATGCATCGGAGCCCAGTGCAACATTCTGACGGCTGGACAACCATGCCCTCTTATCTTCCTCTGTCAGACGGTCAGGCTGCTTTGTAAAGTAATTCTGCCAAATGCCATCAGCACAAACATCCTCTTCGTTACCGTTGATATAGCCGTCGATCACATTATCGCGATTAGGACGACCCAGGTCCTCACG
>JAZQHW010000061.1:0-5067 GCA_045540795.1 Faecousia sp.
CAGCTTGATCTGGTGCTCCAAATCACGGTTTCGGTCATAGTCCGGTGCGTCCAGAATGCTGCCGATCTCATTTAGGCGTAACCCCAGCTCCCGATACACCAGAATCATATAAAGCTTGTCCAAAGCCCCGTCATCATACAACCGATAGCCAGCCTCGGTTATCTCGGTGGGGATCAGCAGACCGATCTGATCGTAATGGTGCAGCGTCCGTACGCTGACACCGGTGCGCTTGCTCACTTGGGCAACCGTCATCACAGGCATCCCTCCTCTTGGCTATATCATATACTATGACGTTACGTTAGAGTCAAGAGGTTTTTATTTGTAATCAAAATAAAAACTGGACCAATTGTTCATTTGTCCTTGATGTAAGGCTAGTATCATCGCAACTCATGTCACCTTATCCCAATGTAATTGCTAGCAACCATACCACTAAAGTGTACCCTAGTGACACACTCAAATTCAACCACTTTATATGTCATATGAGCCCATTAACCCTTTTTGAAATATTGCAAAATTAGAGAATAGTTCATTGAAAGAGAATATTTAACTAAATTGTGGATCTGTAAAATTAGCAATATGAAAAGGGGCTGTAAAAAAAAGCCCCACCTAAAAGCAGGCTGTGCCGAAAGGTACAGCCTGCAAAATATTTATAGAGAAACGGCTGGATCAAGTGTTATAATTTAACTGCAATGAAAAACCACAACACCAAGGTGTTTTCTACACCAATCCAACTGAAATTACCAGTGGATTTAGAAAGAATTATTAAAATAAATGATCCGGTATATTCTTTCAGTGAAGTCATGGCACATATCGACCTAAAGAAATATTTCGTGGAGAAGAAAGGGCACGAAACAGGTCGCCCCAGATACGACCGTGAGAAGCTGTTAAAGATCGTACTGTTTAGCTTTATGGAGTTTGGGTATTGCTCTGTGCGTTTCATTCGAAAGCTGTGTGAAACAGATATCCGTTTTCTGTGGCTGCTGGATGAAGCAGAAGCTCCCAGCCACACCAAAATCAATGACTTCATCAAGTACGAGTTATCATCCAGCCTGGAGGAAATCTTCGACGATATCAACAGCTATATATTCAGTCGGTTAAATGTAGATCTGAATCATGCTTATATTGATGGCACCAAGCTTGAGGCTAATGCTAACAAATATACTTGGGTTTGGAAGAAAAGCTGTATCAGGAGTAGAAACAATGCATTTGGAAAGATATCTGCTTTATTGGAGGATATCAACGCATTTATGGCACTTTATCAAAGAGTGTTGTTTAAAATCCGACAGGAGTATGCCATAGAGTATAGGGTATATGCTGCGCCGTCAATGGTCACATTGACCTGGGAGGACTCCACCAGCATTGCTTCCAAATGTTTATGGAAGCGCGCCGGATAGCTGCCCTAGTGTTTCCGCTCCCCTACATAAACCGGATAGTTCCTGTATTCGCGCTTAGGAAACATATTACGTCACCGGGTGCTCTGCTATGTATTCATCCAATATCTGCGCTGCCAAAACCACCAAGCGGGCACAGGGACGCTGCTTATAGAACTCTTCTGTCCGGGGTGTAGGTTTGGGATCAGAGGGTGGATTTTTCAAGATCTCCCGGCAAACAATAGAACCTGCCTGCTCCCGGAATTTTCCAGCAAGCTCCTGCACCAGGGCATAATGCGCCATTTTGGCTTTGTTATCCTCCGGATCGGCATAACCGTACAAAAGCCCGGCAACTGCCAGCATACCGCTGACCGCACCGCAAACCTCCCGTAGTCTGCCGATACCACCACCGAAAGAGGAGATCATTTTTGCCGCAAATTCTTCCTCCAGTCCGGTAACATCACAAAAAGCCACCGTTACCGCCTGGGCGCAGCTATATCCCTTCAAAAACAGTTCCGCAGCATATACACTGTGATCCATAATCCCTCGCCTCCATCATTTTTATTTTGGAATCTCCGTATATCCGGAGCATACTCATTCAAACAGAATAATTGTAGCATAGATGCAACTGAAAATAAAGTCTTTCGTAAATACATCGCAAGTATATAAAAACCCGCAAATCACCATAACGATGATTTGCGGGTTTGTCTTACAACAGATCGTCCAGAGCTTCCCGGATGATGGGTCCGAAGATATCGTAACCTGCCTGATTCAAGTGCACTTTGTCCGGTGCGAAAATATCCTCCCGGACCTTATGAGGATCGCCCACATCCTCAGGTGTAAGGAAGAAGCCGGGCTTATCCCAAAGGTGAATGACCTCTGTGTTCTCATGGGTCTGGGCATAGAGATTGATCGCCTGAATAAAATGATCTCTGCGATGAAAGGCGCTGTTCCACTTATCCGGCAATGTACTTGCACTGCCTTTAGGATTGGGATGGGGCTCCACCAGGAAGATCTTGATATCCGGGAAGTCTGTCCGTGCCCAATGGCAGATCTTAAACAGATTATTGAGGGTCTGTTCTACACCCATACCGTACATTCCGTCATTGGCAAGGGTCATAAGTACCAGCGCTCTCGGCTCCCAGGGGCGGACCATCCGGGGATAGTAATAGAGCAATTCCTCAGAAGTAGAGGTTCCAAAGCCGTGGTTGACCACTGCCAGAGAACCGTCCTTCATCCGGATATCTTCATCCATACGGCGGAATCCATACTTAGGGCTGCCCCAACGGGTAAATATGGAATGACCGTAGAAAAGGATCTTACCCTTTTCGATAGGTTCCTGCTCATATGCAATGATGGAGTTTTCCAAAGATTTCAGATCAATAGGGACTTCAAACATAGACATAGCTCTTTACCTCTCATTTCTGTATTGGTTCTTGATTTTGGGTACTGCGCTTATACTCAGTCACTGTCATTCCGTAATAGCGCTTAAAAATACGGCTGATGTAATTGACATCCGTCATACCTACATGCTTTCCTGCCTGGGCAAGGGTATATCCGTAACGGCGGATCAGCACTGTCATATAAGACAGCTTGCTGCGATTGATATACTCCATCAGTGTCACGCCTTCGCTGCTGCTGAAGACATTGGTAAGATAGTTCTTGCTGACACCTACTGCCGCTGCCACATCACTGACGGTAAGACGGCGGTTGATATTCTGAGAAACATAAGCTTTTGCCCGGGCACAGTGCCGCCGGTTACCGGGAGATACAGTATCCGTCCTGTCAATGGACTGCACCCGCTCATTGAGCATATGGATCAGCTGCATAAACTCGGCACACTCAGCAAAATAGCTCCGCTCCGGCTGAGCTGTTTTTGCGCAGGCAATATTGCGGATCAGCGCAAATATCTCACTGTTTTCCGTAGAGGGTGGAATATACAAGGGCAAAGTCACTACTTTGTCCGACACAGGCAAACATTCCTGCACCTGTCTGGTACGGCAGCGGATCAAAAACTCCACAGAGGTATGTCTGTGCAATCCCGCATCCTTGGTCTGCACGGAAAAGGCACAACGAGGTGGGATAATGAATATTCCGTTTTCTTCCAACAGAAATTCTCCCAGCTCGCCGGAAAGGAGCACCGGATTTTGCTCAATAAACCCGATCTCCAAAATACCGCCGTTGGCAGGGGTCTTGCCGTAAATACTTTGATTTTGATTATTCAGCGTATAGCTGTAATTATCCGCGATCAGGCTGTGTGCAAAAGCTATACGGTCAAATCCCGAAATCTCGATCTCGGTGAAGACAGACGGATTCGCCATAATTCATCCACTCCTCTTTTAGCAAAGTATAACAGGTTTTTCAGAAACTGCAATGCATTTTTTAAATATCTGTGGATTTTTTACACCTAGATAAAATAAATTCGTATAGAATTATCGAATCTAAAAACACTTGTTATATCTCATTTGTTCCGAATTATGACTCAAATATTGCAGCACAATTTAAAGATGAAAGATTTCCTTCTTATCAGTATATTGCTATTGATATTTCAGTATCTTTTTCACTTCTGCGATTTTTTATATTATAAAAAAAGTATCGCATTTTAAAGT
Source organism: Faecousia sp. (assembly GCA_045540795.1). Taxonomy (GTDB): domain Bacteria; phylum Bacillota; class Clostridia; order Oscillospirales; family Oscillospiraceae; genus Faecousia. The sequence continues at coordinate 3,980 of JAZQHW010000061.1, forward strand.
AATATATAGTATAATCCCCTTAAGCCGGTAAAAGGAGGAATGAGGATGACCCGGGAAACTGCCATCAAAACAGCATTAACTGTAACCTTATGCGCGCTTTTGGCACTATCCATCTTTTTTCTCATCGACGGATGGCTCAATGGCCATTTTGATTCCGTAGAAACCCTTCGTGTCTATGTAGAGTCCTTTGGTGTCTGGGCACCGTTGGTCTTGACGCTGATCCAGCTGCTGCAGGTAATTCTGCCGGTTCTTCCCGTACTTTTAGGCTATGTGGTAGGCTCGGTACTGTTCGGAACCATAGGTGGATTCCTTGTCAACTATATCGGCATCAGCATCGGTTCTCTCATTGCTTTCAGTCTTGCCCGGCGCTTTGGTATTCGGCTGGTCAGCAAAATGGTGTCTATGGAAAAATATGAAAAGTTCATTCAGCGAATCAACCAAAGCAAAAGCTACACCATCTTCCTGCTCCTGGCGATCCTGCTGCCCTTCGTACCGGATGACTTCCTGTGTTATTTCTCCGGTCTTGTGGATATGTCCCCCAAGAAGTTTATTATCATTATTTTAACGGCAAAGCCCTGGTGCATTCTGTTTTACAGTTTCTTTTTCTCTTATTTTATTTAACTACATAGACCCCATAACACCAAAATGCGTTATGGGGGTCTTTTTTACAGTCTTTCGGGCGGTGCTTTCTTCATATCTCCGGTAGCCGGTCCATTCAACCGTTTCCCCTTTTCATCAAACCGGGAACCGTGGCAGGTGCAGTCCCAGGAGTGCTCCCGGGTATTCCAGTGCAGCGCGCAGCCCAAGTGGGGACACCTTGGTACCGTAGGACGAAGCAGATTCACTGTTGCCTCCACGCTGTTACTTAGAAGTTGTCTATGCAGAATACTGCGGGATGGGGAGAACAAGTCGGCATAAGGATTCTCCTTCCCTATCACCAAGTCTTTTAATACTCCGGCAGCTGCCATAGAACCGGTCATTCCCCACTTTTGAAAACCGGTAGCTACATACAGATTCGGTGTTGCCAGGCTGTACTGTCCTACATATGGCATTGCATCCAAGGTCATACAGTCCTGGGTTGCCCAACG
>JAZQHW010000062.1:0-3979 GCA_045540795.1 Faecousia sp.
AAAAGAGGGGCAACCCTCTTTTTTTATTTGCAAAAATGGTTTATAATGTACAAAATAAGGTTTGGGGGTTGTTGCTTTGGATAAAATGGATCGTGTGTCGAATCCTGCAAAAAAACATAATGAAGAAAAACAAGAAATAAGCACACCGCTAATGTATTTGCACGATATCGTATTTTTGATTGCTGGCGTTTTACTGGTGTTCTCATTTTTGTTCCGTGTTGTCGTTGTATCCGGTCCTTCGATGAATCACACACTGGTGGACGGTGACTGTTTGCTGCTACTGGGTAATGTATTATACACAGAGCCTAAGAAGGGCGATATCGTTGTTATTGCGAAGGAGAAATATGATCACGGTACGCCTATTATCAAGCGTGTAATTGCCACAGAAGGACAGACTGTTGATATTGATTTTCAAGCAGGTATCGTGTATGTCGATGGGAATGCGCTGGATGAACCCTATACAGCAACTCCAACGACATTATATGAAGGTGTGGATTTTCCACTGACTGTTTCTGAAGGCTGCGTGTTTGTGCTGGGAGATAACCGCAACGATTCCAAAGACAGCAGAAGTCTGGAAATCGGACAAATCGACTGCAGAGAGATATTAGGGAAGGGGATCCTTCTGTTTTTCCCGGGAAATAATAAGGGACATATCCAAAGAGAATTTAACAGAATTGGGGGATTATCATAATGGCTGGCGAGAATATGAATATTCAGTGGTATCCCGGTCATATGACAAAGACACGCCGGCAAATCGAGGCTGACCTGAAATTGGTAGATGCGGTATGTGAAATTGTGGATGCCAGAATACCCATTTCCAGCCGAAATCCCGATATCGATTCCATTTGCGGCGGAAAGCCCAGGATCGTAATTCTCAACAGAATGGATTTGGCGGATGCGTCAGCAACAAAATCCTGGATCGAGTATTTCAAAAAGCTGGGTATTACTGCTGTTGCAACAGATTGCAAAAGCAGAAAGGGTGTTGCGAATTTCATTCCTGCAGTTCGTTCGGTGCTGAAAGAGAAGATCGAACGCAACGCAGCAAAGGGTATGAACAAGCCCGTTCGCGTTATGATCGTAGGAATTCCCAATGTGGGAAAATCTACATTTATCAATCAAATTTCCGGCAGAAAAGGCGCAAAGGCAGAAAACAGACCCGGTGTAACCAGAGGTAAACAATGGGTCACGGTGGATAACAGTTTGCTTTTACTGGATACACCCGGTATTCTTTGGCCGAAATTTGAAGATCCGAATGTGGGTATGAAATTGGCATATACCGGTGCGGTTAAAGAAAATGTAATTGATATTGAAGAGCTTGCCTGCTACCTTATGGAGCTTTTGTATAAGTACTATCCCGAAGCTCTGACAGAGAGATACGGTGTTACTCTGGAAGGTGAATTAAAAGGCTATGAGCTTCTGGAGATCGTTGGAAGGAAGCGTGGCTATTTAATTTCCGGCGGTGAGATCAACACGGAAAGAATGGCACGAGTGCTTTTGGACGAGTATCGGGCAGGAAAGCTTGGTTTGTTTACACTTGAGATGCCGGAGGATCTGCCATGAGTCAGATGAATATGTGGGAAATCGAGGAATCCTTCTATGGGAAGGGGTTTGAACTGATTTGCGGTGTGGATGAAGCCGGACGTGGACCTTTGGCGGGTCCGGTTTGCGCTGCTGCGGTGATTTTGCCTAAATATATAGATATTCCCGGCTTAAATGACAGTAAGAAGCTTTCTGACAAGAAGCGCAGAGAACTCTTTCCGGTAATTAAAGAAAATGCTTTGTCATATGCAATTTGCTTCGCTGACGAGAAGGAAATTGATGAGATCAACATTTTGCAGGCAACAATGACAGCAATGGAACGTGCGATCACAGAATTAAAGATCAAGCCGGATCTTGCGCTTATCGACGGAAATCGAAATAAAGATTTTGGTGTTCCTTCTGAAACCGTTGTAAAAGGGGACAGCCGCAGCGCAAGTATCGCCGCAGCTTCTGTTTTAGCCAAAGTTACTAGAGATGATCTTATGCTGGAAATGGCAGATAAGTTCCCCGGATACGGATTTGAGATACATAAAGGATACGGTACAAAGGCGCATTATGCGGCACTGAGTGAACTCGGTCCTTGTGCTATTCATAGAATGACTTTTTTAAGAAGCTGTATGGGAAGAAATAATATCGTTGGTATGTGGGGCGAGTCGCTGGCTACAGAATATTTGAGAAAGAAACGGTATAAGATTCTCGGACTCAACTATTCCTGCCGCTTTGGTGAGATCGATATCATTGCCGCAAATAAAAAGTTTATCGTATTTGTTGAAGTGAAGCTTCGTAAATCTGCTGACTTTGCCCAGGCAAAGGAATTTGTGGATTCCTATAAACAAAAGAGGCTGCGGACAACTGCAGATTTATATCTTTCTGTACATCCTACAAGCTTGCAACCGAGATTTGATGTAATCGAGATCTACGCTCCTGATGGAACAAATACAAAACAACCGAAAATAAATCATTTGGAGAATGCGTTTATATGAAATATCCTGTTTTTGACCTCCATTGCGATACAGCACTTTCGCTCCTTGGTGACAATCTGCGTGCCTGCGGAAGCTTAAATAAGAACGATGGACATATTGATTTAACACGCGCCGGTGAATTGGTAGGTTATGTCCAATGCTTTGCCTGTTTTACCACAGACCTTGCGGATGCTTTTATAAATGAAAGAATTCCTCCGGTGGAGCTGTTTGAAAGAGAGCTTGCTACCGTGCACAGGGAACTGGAAAGAAACAGTGATTTGATCCGGCAGGTATATACTTGTGATGAGATCCTGGATAATTATAATAACGGCTTGATGTCTGCAATTTTAACGATTGAGGGACCGGCTGGCTTTGGTTATGACCCGGAGCTGCTCCAGGATCTGTATATGGTTGGCTTCCGTATGAGTACGCTGGGCTGGAATGAAAATAATCCGCTCACCGGCTCTTGTGTCACTGGAGGTGGATTGACAGATTTAGGACGCACCTATGTGAAGGAAGCACAGCGTCTTGGAATGCTGGTGGATGTCAGCCACATTAGTGATGAAGGTTTTTGGGATATTATGGATATTACCCAAAAACCCATTATTGCTTCCCATTCCAACAGCCGTGCAGTTTGCGACCACAGAAGAAATCTTACGGACGATATGTTCCGGGCGATTGCCCGGACTGGCGGTGTTTCCGGCATTAATCTTTATACGGAATTTTTAGGTGCGGATGTGACACTGGATACCGTATGTGACCACATTCTTCATTTTCTTGAACTGGACCCCGAAGGAAAGCATATTGCATTGGGCGGCGATCTGGACGGTTGTGAAACACTTCCCACCGGTTTTAGCGGGATACAGGATTACAATATTCTGGCTGATAGATTGTTAGAGCGTGGTGTCAGCAGCGAATTGATTTACAATATATTCTGGAATAATGCTATAGAGGTGATGAAGCAATGCTCTACATAACCACAAGAAATAAAGACGATGCCTATACTGTGCAGCATACACTAACCTCTGATTCTGCTCCGGATGGAGGTCGTTTCGTTCCTCTTACACTGCCTGCTTTTGAAGAGAAAGAGATTCTTAAATTAAAAGAATATACCTTTGGTGAAGTCGTTGCCAAGGTATTGAACGCTTTTTTTTCTTCCGGATTTAACGGATGGGATGTTGATTTTGCCATTGGCAGAAATGCTTCCCAGCTTAAGCTTATGAATCACCGAATTGCTGTCGCTGAGCTTTGGCATAACATTAATGAGAATTTTCAATATGTTATAGATAGCTTGTTTAACCGGATTTGTGATGGCAGAAATATTGCCAACGGACCTACGGAATGGGCGGTAATTGCAATTCGTATCAGTGTCTTATTCGGTGTCTACAGTGAATTATTGAGAAACTGTGAGGAAATGTCAGACCGTACCATTGACATTTGCCTGCATGCTTCGGATTTTTCCGGAATCCTGTCTGCAT
>JAZQHW010000063.1:0-3827 GCA_045540795.1 Faecousia sp.
GGTCATACCGATGACTACCCCTGTTTTCAAAGCAACAAGAGCCAATGGATATATGAGTGGAATTTCAGCAAACACCCAAAACAGGGAGTGTGCTCTTTCGCTGCTGAAACTGATCGTGGAAGACAACGAAGTTGCCGTGCAGTTATTCTTCGGAAAGGAAGGACGAGACTATACAATAGAAAACGGCTACTACACCCTTCAGACACAGGCAGACGGCACTTCATACAGCTTGGACTTTATTTCTCCTTTGGCCTATTTCTGTGGTATGACATCTGATAAAATGACAGCGGATATGCGCAGTCCCGGAACCGAGAATTGGAATTTTGTCCAGTACAACGGCAAAACATTGCTCCGAAGCTATCAGGAACTATTGGATGAAAGCGTTTTGTCCTATCCGGTTGTGTTTGATTATTCCGGTTTCGAAGATGAACTGAAGGCAATCGAAACGGTTTGCCTAGAGTATTTTCCCCAATTTACCGAACTGACAGAAACCCAGTATAATCAAATGCTTAAGGAGCTGGAAGAAGCCGGAAGTCAAAAGATAGCGGAAGCCCTGCAGAAACAGCTGGATCAGTGGTTGTCTGAAAACCCGGATTGGCAATAAAGTGCTGAGACCCCTACAGAGAGGAGCAAAATATGAAAACTGTTAAACAGATCTTTACTTGTCTTCTTTTGCTTTGCTTGCTCTGTGGGCTGTCAGCCTGCAACAAGCAGACAGATGCCGGTTCAGAATGGGTCTGGGCATATAATCAGCGGGGTGCATTCAGCGACAAAGGGTATTATTTCTTGGCATCTGGTTTTTTGCGATTTGTGGATACCACAAGCGGAGTAAGTGTGTGCTTATGCTCCAAAGCAGGATGCCTGCACGATCAAGAACCGGATCACCGGAAAAGCGAAAGCTGTGAAGCAAGGCTAATCGGTTCAACAATGATCACACCGCTGTTTTTCTGTAACAATAACCTATACTACATTCTGAGAGATCAATATGGCTCCCATTTATACCGCCGGGATGGCACAGGTGCCAACTTGGAAACAGTTGCCACATTGGGTGAAAAGTACATTGAAGATCAACGGGATGTGACGGTGTATGCTTATGCCGTGGCTGACGGATTTTTGTATTACTCCGCAGATGTGGATGGCTCTGTCCGTACTGAAGACGGCGGAAATATGGTGCAGTGGATCTCGAATTATCTTGGACGTCTGAATCTGCAGACCGGTAAAGAAGAAATTCTGCTTGATAAGAGCGACGTGTATATCACTCTTTGTGCGGTAAAGGGAAACGAAGCATTGTTTCATACCGCTGGCATTCCCGATGCTGCTTACGACGATCCCAATTACAGGCAGCTAAGGTTGGAAATGCCCGCCACACTCCAACACTGGGATGGAACAAACGGGCAGATGCGCACTTTACTGAAAAAAACTGTTCAAGAATTCCCAGGGGTCAACATCGTAGATAATGATAAGTTATACTACACCAGCTCGTTGGAATCCGCATCGGGTGTATATACATACGACCTGCACACCAACAAGCTGGAAGCAGTCCAACTGGACGGCTTGCGACATATGGGAAACGGATATGCCTTAAGTTGGGATGCTGACAAGGAGCGGTGGCGTTTGTATGATCTGAACACAAAAAAAGAACTTTTCAATGCACTGAACAACGAAGGCTTCGTTGTGATGACAATATCAAATGAAGGGGTTGCTATAAAACGCACTGTCGAGGATCACAACGCAGGCGATCAACAGATTTACAGCTATATTAAGTATGCGTCTTTGGCAGATGGGTTGCAGGAACAGGATTTGTTGGATTTTTACAGTCAGAGTGTTACCGTAGAGAATTAACGAAGAGGACACGCTTATGGAGTTAAGAATCGAAAACCTCATAAAGACATACGGCAAGAAGGTCGCTCTCTCGGATTTCTCAGCAACCCTTACCGGCGGCATCTACGGTCTTTTAGGACCAAACGGCGCAGGTAAAAGTACAATGATGAAAATCCTTACAGAGAACCTCTCTGCGGACAAAGGAAGGATTCTTGTTGACGGCGTTCCTTCTGGAAAAATGGGCGCAGACTACCGTGCGCTTCTTGGCTATATGCCCCAGCAGCAAGGGTTGTATCCTCATTTCACGGCCCGGCGGTTTCTGTACTACATTGCTGCGCTGAAAGGTATGTCAAGGGAGCAGGCAACCAAGGAAATCGAGCAGGTAGCTGCAATGGTCAATATGACCGATGTTCTGGACAAACGGCTTGGAACCTATTCCGGTGGTATGAAGCAGCGGATCCTGATTGCTCAGGCGGTGTTAGGATCGCCAAAGGTCCTCATATTGGACGAACCTACCGCAGGTCTGGATCCTAAAGAACGCATCCGCATCCGGAATTTGATCTCTCAAATCTCTATGGATCGGATCGTGATTCTCGCTACCCATGTAGTATCGGATATTGAGTTTATTGCCAAAGAGATCCTAATGCTGAAGGACGGTCACCTTGTTGCCCAGCAAAGACCCGCCGAACTGTTAAAAGAGATGATGGGGAAAGTATTTGAAATCTGCATAAATGAAGACGAACTGGATACTGTGCAGCAACAGTTCCTTGTAGGAAATATTCGCAGGGATGAAGAAAATCGAATCTGGGTTCGAGTGATCTGCGATGCTGAGCCGGAACAGTACCTTTGCAACCCGGTAATGCCTGCGTTGGAGGATGTCTATCTTTATACTTTTGAGGAGCGCACCGCAAAGGAGGGATCTGTGTGAGGATCCTGACTGCTGAGCTTAGAAAAGCATTGACGTTGCGCTTTTTCTCAGTTTTATTGATTGCTGTTGTCGCAAATTTCTTTCTGTTTCGCCACAACCTTACAAACAGCTATTCCTTCTATGGACAGAAGGCGTATATTGCGGCACAGCAGGATGTGATGGCAATACCGGAAGATCAGCGCCTATCCTATTTGCAGGAAAAAGTTAAACTACTGGATGCTTGTACCCAGTGGGAGACTGAAACCGATCCGGTAATCAGCGAAGATATGCGAAGCCGTTGGGATATCTACACAAGCGGCGCATATTTGCAGCATACGGAAGATCTGTTTTCTGAACGTTTTCTTTTCCGGGATCTGCTGCAAGAGGTGCAGCAGACAGCCAACCACACGCTGACCATAGAATCAATCATTGAAGAGGCGAGAACAAAAACTTCCGTTTCCATTTTTGCGGAGCCGGACAGCTTTTCCTACCGTAATCAACTGGCGGCAATAGATCGATTTGAAGACCTTTTGCATATAACACCTGTTTATGATATGTCCTCCGGCGTGCTGAACTTTCAAACATCTGCGGTTACAGACCTAATTGCTTTGATTGCTATTCTCCTTTTTGGCACAGAAATAGCAATTGGTGAGCACAAAAGCGGAGCATTACCGATCCTGAAAGCCACACGAAAAGGCAGGCTGCCGTTGGTCAGTGCTAAACTGGTTTCTACAGCTGTTTTATCGTTTTTAATAGTCTGTGTCCTTTGGGGAGCAAATTTAGGTTACTGTGCCGTTTCTTTCGGCTTGGGCGACTTGTCTCGCCCCATTCAGTCCCTGACCGGTTTTACAACATCCGCACTGACCCTTTCCGTGGGCGAATATCTCATACTGTTCTTTCTGCTGAAATGGGTTTTGTACGCACTGGTTGGTATTCTTTGCCTTGCGGCAGGTGTTTTCTGGCAGGAATCTATGCCTACATGGTTGACAATTGGTGGTTTCCTGGGTGTGGGATACATTCTGTCGCAAGTGATCTCTCCCATTGCAACCTGGAACATTCTAAAATTCGTAAATATCAGTAATTTGATATTTTCCACCGA
>JAZQHW010000064.1:0-2508 GCA_045540795.1 Faecousia sp.
CCTGCCATGCCCAATAAAAAAGGCGGCAAGACTGTTATTCTGGACTGTGGCGCCAATGCAGAGTGTACTCCGGAGTTCCTGCTGCAGTTCGGCTTGGTGGGTTCTTTGTATGCAAAAAAATACCTGGGTGTACAGGAACCCAAGGTTGGACTTTTGAATATCGGAACAGAGGATTCCAAGGGAACACCTCTGCAGAAAGAAGCATATACCTTACTGCAGGAGGCATCTAACCAGGGACTGATCCAATTCGTTGGCAATGTGGAAGCCAGAGATGTGCCCTTGGGTGCGGTGGATGTGGTAGTTTGTGACGGCTTTGCAGGTAATGTCTTGCTGAAATCCATTGAGGGTACGGCAATGTTTATGGGCAGTATGATGAAGCACCGGATCTTTAAGCGGAGCTTCCTGTCTAAAATCGGCTATCTGTTCTGTAAACCCGGTGTGGACGAAGTAAGCAAGCTGCTGGACTATCGGCAGATCGGCGGCACACAGTTTTTGGGTATTAAGAAGCCTGTGATCAAAGCCCACGGTTCTTCGGATGCTTTGGCATTCCGTAATGCGGTGAAGCAGGCAATGGACGCTGCCCAGGCGGATATTTCGCAGGAATTGGAGCAGGGACTGCAGCTTTTGAGCAAAATGAAGGAGAATGCAGATGCTTAAAGATCTGGAGACAGCCATCGGCTACCGATTTCAAAATATTCTTTTGCTGCGCAATGCGCTGACCCACTCCTCCTATGCCAATGAGCATTGGCACGATAGCTTGATGAGCAACGAACGGTTGGAGTTTTTGGGGGATTCAATTCTGGGAATGGTAGTGGCAAATTACTTGTACCAGAATTTTCCGGACCGTCCTGAGGGAGAGTTGACCCGGATGCGGGCAGATATGGTGTGTGAGCAGGCACTGGCTGCCGTTGCGCAGCGGCTGAATCTGGGAGAGCATTTGCTTTTAGGTCACGGAGAAGCCCAGGGCGGCGGCAGTAAGCGGGCATCTATTTTGGCAGATGCTGTGGAATCTGTCATCGCAGCCTGCTACCTGGACGGTGGAATGGAGCCGGCAAAAGCACTCATCGATAATTTCGTCCTGTGTGATGTACCCGTTGCAAAGCTGCATAATGTGGACTATAAAACAACATTACAGGAGCGTGTTCAGCAGAAAAAGAACCAGGTGCTGACCTATACATTAACGGATCAAAGTGGTCCGGATCATAATAAATCCTTCACCGCTGCCGTAGCGTTAAACGGACAGATCGTAGGAGAAGGAACCGGAAGCAGTAAAAAAAGAGCGGAGCAGGCGGCAGCCTGCGCAGCCCTAAAGAAACTGTTCCCCGAGGAATAAAAGAAAATCCCACCGAAGTTCATCTGCTTCGGTGGGATTTTGCGTTTTATAGAGCGGTGACAAAGGCAAGCATCTCATCCTTGGGAATGACAGTGGTGTGGCGCTCTTTCTTTGTCTGCAGACCCTGGAGATTGCCCGGGACAGGTACACCGGTGTGCCGGGACAACTGTTCCATCTGATTAAATTCGTCGCTGTCCTCTGCTTTGGTCAGGGAAGAGAGAACGGCAGCCGGGAATTTATAGGGAGAAGCGGTGGAAAGGACAACCATAGGACGGGTGTCGCCGGTATTCTCTACATATTCTTCTGCCACAGCCCAACCGGCAGCGGTGTGGGTATCGCAAAGATAATGATACTTTGTAAAGACATTTTCAATGGTAGCCTGTGCCTTTTCATCATCACAGTAGCCAGCCCAGAACTCTTCCTTGATGGCAGCTTCCATAAATTCCGGTACATCGTAGAAGCCCTTGGTGTTCAGCTGTTCCATCAAAGAGGCGACCAAAGCGGTGTCAGAAGACATAAAGTACAAAAGACGCTCCAGATTGGAGGAAACCAGAATATCCATAGAAGGGGAAATGGTTTTGTGCAAGGGGCGGCGGCGGTCATATCTGCCGGTTTGGATAAAGTCTGTCAACACGTTGTTGGCATTGGAAGCACAGATCAGCATACCCACAGGCAGACCCAGCTTCTTGGCAAGGTAGCCGGCGAGAATATCACCGAAATTGCCGGTGGGAACGGAGAAGTTCACTTCATCACCCATCCGGATCTGTCCACGATTCAAAAGATCAGCATAGGCTTTGAAATAGTAGGTGATTTGCGGAGCCAGTCTGCCGATGTTGATGGAGTTGGCAGTGGAGAGCTTGTGTCCCTTGCCACCGGGAAGAGAACCGTCAACGGCAGCGGCAAAAATGTTCTTCACACCGGTTTGGGCATCATCGAAGTTACCTTCAACGGCACAGACGGTCACGTTATTTCCTTCCTGGGTGACCATTTGCGCCCGCTGGACTTTGGAAACACCACCCTGGGGATAGAATACACAGATCCGGACACCATCTACATCCTGGAAGCCTGCCAGGGCTGCCTTACCGGTATCACCGGAGGTGGCGGTGAGGATCAGAATATCCTCCTGCATACCTTTGACGGTTTTTGCCTGGGTCAGCAGCTGAGGCAGCATACAC
>JAZQHW010000065.1:0-2769 GCA_045540795.1 Faecousia sp.
TGCTTCGCAAGGCATTTGACTTACTTCAGAAAACGATCTCTACCGTACCATCTGAACGCCGACGAGATCGTTTTCTTCGTCTTTGCGGCTCCTTTGACCTCTGTCAGGCTGTCGAAAATAAGTTTTTCGACAGCCTGTGGCGTAGTGTTCAAAAGAACACTACGCCTAATGATCATCCGGCTCTGCGGCCGCTGATACCTGCTTTGGGCAGCAAGCTCCGTGCCTGTGCCAACGCAGAGGTTTCTTCCAGCTGCACGCTGCCCGTATTTACAATTCGACGGGCACACAGAAAATATTCATTAAAATAGTCAAAATCCAGATCCGCATACACGATGCCCTCGTGACCTGCGTGAATGATCTGATTGTTGCCGGCATAAATACCTACGTGGGATGCCGGGTAGGTTTCCCAGGTCTCCCGGAAGAATACCAGGTCACCCACCTGCATACCTTCCTTGGCTACCACAATGCCATCCTGCAGCTGCTGGCTGGCAGTTCTGTGGAGCTTGATATCGTGAGAGCCGTACAGGTAGTACATCAGTCCCGAGCAGTCAAAGCCGCCGGGGCGGGTGCCGCCGTAAACATAAGGATATCCCAGCTGCTCCTTGGCAAGCTCCAGCAAGGAATGCCGCAGCATCAGCGCATCTGCATAGTCTGTGTACTCCATCGTCCCGGTCTCAGAGGATGCCGGGTCGCAGTTTACATAACTTCTTCCATCTTCTCTATGTACGATCTGGGATTTGGCAATGTAGCCAACCATATCGTAACAGTCTACTTTGTAATAGCTGCCGTAGCCGCCTAAAAGGGATACGCAGGTTCCGTTCTCCATCTGACCGATGACAGTAGCTTTACTGTGGGCATCGTTGCGCACTACCGTGGTCAGGGTCTGTGCGTGGTCAGCCGGAGAAGCCGTTGCCGGGAGGATCGATACTGCCAAGGTCACCATACAAAGCACCAGGCTCAAGATCCGCAATCCCATTTTTCCGGTTTTGGTCATAAACACCTATCCTTTCACGATTGCAATTTTATTTCTAAAAGTTACAACCAGTTACGAAGTATAGCATACTCGTTACCGGATGTCAAGCTTTATTTTTTAGTAAAAATAAACAAAAACCCTGTGATTATCTCAATTTGCCCATATTTTTACCGCTAATGTGGAGGAAACTCCCCGGATCGGCGGGAAAAGTTTTACCCCCGTCCGGTAACGAACGGGGGTAAATCCCAGAGTTCTTTGTAACTTTTTCTTAGCTCTCCATTTGTTTTCCCAGGAAACCGGCAACGGTTTGTGCAAGTCGCTGATCCGCTTCCTGCAAAGGTGCATCATTTTCTCCCAGCAAAAGCATCACGCAACCCATTAAATCTCCCTGGCTGAGAATCGGTGCCGCCACACCCAAATGATACTTGTCCGTGCCCTCTGCCGCCGGCAGCAGCGCCTCTCCGGAGGTGTAACGGTAATTCTTCCGCTGCTCCATCAGCTTGTCCAGTGCCCGGGAATTGGGCTTGTCCATCAGCTCCCGCTTAGGCGCGCCGGACAAGGCAATGATGGCATCCCGATCAGATACCGCCGCCACGTGCCCGGTGTTGGCACCAATGGACTCACAGATCTGCGCCGCAAAATCCTGTAATTCCCCCATAGGTGAATACTTCCGGAAGATCACACCCCCATCCTTCTCTGTGTAGATCTCCAGCGGATCTCCTTCACGGATTTTTAAGGTGCGGCGAATTTCTTTGGGAATCACGATTCTCCCCAAATCGTCAACACGACGGACGATACCAGTAGCTTTCATATATATCTATCTCCTTATTTTACAAATTACGATGCTATTATTTGTAAAAGGGGAAGATTTATACTGCAAGATTTACTTTTTCGAATTGCTGTGATATGATAAACAAAAGGCGGTGAGAATATGCAGTTTGTCTTCAATGGAACTTTAGAAGAATTTAAAAGCACTATCCGCACCAAAGCCCAAGCGTTAAACAAAGATATTGTAGTATATCACAATGACCCAAACACTTTAGAAATTGGTTTTCAGCGATTGGGGCATAGCGGTGGCAGATTCTTTGTGGCCAATGTGACCGAAACTGATACGGATGTATTCTTGCAGGGAAAACTCGTCGATATCTATTCAGGCAAACCAGAAAGCCATGCACAAGGATTTTGGAGCCTGCTTGGTGCTTTTGTTATGTTTTATATTTTAATTGAACTGGTCTTGCAAATTCTTTGGCTACCCATTTTCCATTTTTCACATATTTGGATTCCCTTAATCCTCCCGCTCCCCGCTTTTATCTTTTTGAGAGTGAGAGCAATCAGAGAAGAAAAAAAGATTGATGCAGATTTTATTGCTTTTATGACCACATTCACTGCGAAGTTCTGTCCGTACTTGAACGAATATATTGACGAAGGGTGCTGCTATGACCTTCAAATGATTTGCGATGGTTATATAAAGGATTCCGCGCTGCCAGAAATAAAAATTGATAAAACGGAATTATCAAAGCAGTGTCAAAATTGTAAGCTAAGATAAGAAACCAGCGGAGTGAAATTCACTCCGCTGGTATTCTTTTTGCAAGACTATGTATCGCCAAGCAGAATTTGGCGATTGATGTCAATGTTGTCTGCAAGGGGTCACCCTCCCTTATGCGGAGGGTTCTCCGAATTTCCTTAGGAATAACAATTCTTCCCAAATCGTCTATTCTTCTCACAATACCTGTTGCTTTCATATATAAAATCTCCTTGTTTTACAAATTTGTACTGTTAGTATCTGTAAAACAAGG
>JAZQHW010000066.1:0-2368 GCA_045540795.1 Faecousia sp.
GTGTCTGCCATTATGAAGGCGGACAATCCCAAGACGGCGGCTGAGGAATTGAAGACAAGAGCGCAGGAGCTTGGCTTATGCTAAAGGGAGCTATCTTCGATTTTGACGGAACCTTAGTGGATTCCATGTTCATCTGGGATACCATCGGTGAGGATTATCTACGTTCGCTCGGTAAGGAACCACACGAGGATCTAAAGGAAACCTTTCTGACACTTACCTTAGAGGAAGCAGCCGAATATTACCGCACTCATTACGGTGTCACACTTTTTGTCAAAGAAATTGTGGACGGCGTAAACGCAATGGTAGAAGGAATCTATAAAACGAGGGTTACGCTAAAGCACGGTGTTGCAGATTATCTTCGTTTGCTCAAAGAAAATGGAACTCGGATGTGTATTGCTACGGTAACGGATCGGTATCTTGTAGAAGAAACACTGGAGCGTCTTGGTATCCTTCATTATTTCTCGGAGATATTTACCTGCGCTGAGGTAGGATACGGAAAGGACAAGCCAATTATCTATCGAAAAGCATTGGAGCATCTTGATACAGCCAAGAATGAGACCTACGTTTTTGAAGACTCGTTGTTTGCGCTTAAAACAGCGAAGGCAGACGGGTTTACTACCGTTGGAGTTTATGATCGACACGAAAACAGACAGGATAACCTAAAAAATCTTGCCGATTACTATATTGATGATTTTGCAGATCCCGTCTTAAAAACAATTTAATATCAAGCGGTTGATTGGGGGCACCACCTTAAGCCGCTATATAAAACGATGCTGAAAAACGAAAGGAGAACTTTTATGAAACTGAAAACAGCATTGACCATTGCAGGAAGTGACTGCAGTGGAGGCGCCGGTATTCAAGCAGATTTGAAAACAATGACGATGAATGGTGTTTATGCGATGAGTGCCATAACGGCGCTGACAGCACAAAACACGACCGGCGTTCGAGCAATAGAAGAATGCAGTCCGGAATTTCTCCGCCATCAGATTGATGCAGTATTTGAGGATATTCGACCGGATGCTGTAAAAATTGGTATGGTTGCATCAGTTGAACTGATCAAAGCAATAGCTGACCGTCTTTTGTACCATAAGGCAGAACAAATTGTTCTGGATCCGGTAATGGTATCGACCAGCGGTTCAGCCCTAATAAAGGATGATGCCATTGATGCTCTCAAGGCATATCTCTTACCAATCTCAACCCTTGCAACCCCAAATATCCCGGAGGCGGAACTGTTGGCAGGCATGTCGATCAAGAATGAAGGGGATATGCTTGTTGCCGCTAAGAAAATTGTTGATTCGTATCACTGCTCTGTTTTGTTAAAGGGCGGTCATAGCATAAACGATGCGAACGATCTTCTTTATACAAAAAAGGGATTTCGATGGTTTAACGGCAAACGCATTAACAATCCAAACACCCACGGAACGGGATGTACCCTTTCCAGTGCAATAGCGTCTAATCTTGCCAAGGGATATGACCTTGAAACTTCTGTACAGAAGGCAAAGGAATATATTTCGTCTGCCCTTGCCGATATGCTCGATTTAGGGCAAGGCTCAGGACCTATGAACCACGCTTTTGATCTGACCGGTCAGTTTTCAAAATAACTTACGCTTGAAAGGAATAAAGAACAATGAGAAATTATACTACACAAATGGATGCCGCAAGACAAGGCATCATTACGCCCGAAATGAAGGCTGTTGCCGCAAAAGAATACAAAACTGAGGAAGAAATCCGTGAGCTTGTTGCCAAAGGACAAGTCGCTATTTGTGCCAATAAGCTGCACACCTGCATTGACCCGAACGGTGTAGGCTCTATGCTTCGCACCAAAATTAATGTTAATCTCGGTGTTTCCCGTGACTGTAAGGACTACGACATTGAGATGGAAAAGGTGATGGCAGCCGTAAATATGGGTGCAGAAGCCATTATGGATCTTTCTTCTCACGGCAACACCCAGCCCTTCCGTCGTAAGCTCACTGCAGAATGTCCTGCAATGATCGGTACAGTTCCGGTATATGATAGCGTTATTCATTATCAGAGAGACCTTGCAACCCTCACCGCAAAGGACTTTATCGACGTCGTAAGACTTCACGCAGAAGATGGCGTTGATTTTGTAACTCTCCATTGCGGTATCACACGCAAGACCATCGAACAGATCAGAAAGCATAAGAGAAAGATGAACATCGTTTCCCGTGGCGGTTCACTTGTTTTCGCCTGGATGTGCATGACAGGAGAGGAGAATCCCTTCTATGAATACTACGACGAAATTCTTGACATCTGCCGTGAGTATGATGTGACAATTTCCCTTGGTGATGCTTGCCGTCCCGGTTGTCTTGCTGACGGAAGCGACGTGTGTCAGATTGAGGAGCTTGTA
>JAZQHW010000067.1:0-3050 GCA_045540795.1 Faecousia sp.
GACCGGCATACAATCCCCCTATACACGATCCCATTAAGCAGCGAAGCCACTGCACAGGATATGTACAAAGACGGTTTGTCCACATCAGGAGTAAAAAATCTACAAATATCTTTAAAAGAATTGCAATTAACCAATATTTAATCAATCGAGCACCTCCTCAAGCAGTTGTATCACCAGTATAACTGCTCCGTAGAAAGAAATGCGTCAATTCAAGTTGCCGGCTATTCACCAAGAATCGTCCTGCATCATATCCGCTTCTCCACAGGATACGGAAGAAACAAAAAATGCGGCAGCTGAATCTATCAGCTGCCGCTCGAATCTGTCGATTGATTATCTTCCCTCTCCACTCCGCGGATATTCTTTTCCGCCTTAAATCTGGGGACCATAATTTCATGGGAGCACCCCAGGCAACGAAGTCGGAAATCTGCGCCAACACGCAAAACTTTCCACCGCTTCTCTCCGCAAGGATGCGTTTTTTTCATTACAAGTATATCCCCTAACCGTATATCCATAGGCTCACTTCCCTTTTATAGCATCCCAGTACTGTTTTGCCGCTTGCTCCAGTTTATTTGTACCATAAGTATAATACTTGGTATTCACCAATTCATCAGGTAAGTATTGCTGCTTAACCCAGTTACCCGGATAATTGT
Organism: Faecousia sp.; assembly: GCA_045540795.1. Classification (GTDB taxonomy): domain Bacteria; phylum Bacillota; class Clostridia; order Oscillospirales; family Oscillospiraceae; genus Faecousia. The sequence goes on from JAZQHW010000067.1 coordinate 651, forward strand.
GGGGATATAAATACCCCTGTTCCCGCTCTTGTGTATAAGTATCAAAATGGACATTTTGCAGATGTCTGGGAAAATCGCCACCTTTTCCCTTTCGTACATCCTCCAATGCCAGATCCAAAGCAATATGACCGGAGTTGGATTTGGGAGAGGTTGCCATCAACACAGCTGCGTCGCCCAACGGGATTCTCGCCTCCGGCATTCCCAGCATCAACGCAGCATCCACGCAAGACTTAACAATAGGAATAATCATTGGGTACGCCAATCCAACATCCTCACAGGCAATAACCATAAGCCGTCTGCAAGCAGCCTGCATCTGTCCAGCTTCCAAAAGACGTGCCAGATAATGGACAGCCGCATCCGGGTCAGAACCGCGGATAGATTTTTGCAAAGCAGAAAGTAGATCGTAAAAATTATCTCCATCCCTATCAGCACGCATTGCACTCTTTTGGGTAACAGCTTTCGCATCGTCCATGGACAAAAGGATTTTCCCATTATCCGGTTTTCCGGCGGAAAACAAAACCTCCACCGCATTCATTGCCTTGCGCAAATCGCCGCCACAGGCGCCTGCTATATATTCCAGCGCTCCCTCCTCCGCAACAGCCTGCAAAGCATTTCTTTGTTCCAAATAGAAAACAGCTCTACGGATCGCCTTCAACGCCGCTTCTGCGGATATCTGTTTAAATTCAAAGACAGTAGAACGGCTGAGAATGGCATTAAACACATAAAAATACGGATTCTCTGTTGTAGATGCGATCAGTGTGATCTTTCCGTTTTCGATATACTCCAACAATGATTGCTGCTGTTTCTTATTAAAGGACTGGATCTCATCCAAATACAAAAGAACACCATTTGGTGCCATAAAGGTATCCAGTTGCGCAACAATATTTTTAATATCCGCAGTAGATGCGGTTGTAGCATTCAGCTGATACAGGGTACGATTCGTCTGTTTGGCAATAATATTTGCAACAGTAGTCTTTCCCGTTCCGCTGGGGCCGTAAAAGATCATATTGGGGATATTCCCGGAATCCACCAAGCGGCGCAGTATCGCTCCGGATCCCAGTATATGCTCTTGTCCAAAAACTTCATCCAATGTTTGCGGACGCAAAAGGTCTGCAAGAGGCTGATACATAAGCCGCTCCTTTCTATTCAGAATGTGGCAACATCCTGCTCTGCCGGTTCTGCTTCTTCTACACGAATTGCATACAGCACCGGTCCAAGCTCACCTTTATACAGCGGATGCTTTTCCGCTTTGATCTCAGCACTTACCGTAACCCACTGTCTGGACTTCAGCTTCGCAGAATCTGTATAGAAACAAGGCACACCGCAAAACTGAATATCATCTGCACAGCACGTCATAACAAAACGTCCCGGTGCAAACATATTCTTCTTTTCTCTGCGGAGCATTGCCACCTGTCCTTTAAAGCAGATAGTTTTTCCGTTATATTTTTCCGGTTCTTCTGTAATATCACGGTACCAAAGGGCATAGTCCTCGTCTGCAACTGTAATAACCGGGGCGTTGATATCAAAGGGCAATGGATCCTCAATATCGTCATAAGCAGTTGAACCGTCGGTATACTCATAGAGAATATCCACACGGCGGTTAGCTGCTCGTGCCAATTTATGAAAAGGCATTGTGTCGGCATTGGGTGCTAAACGGTTAAAGACTACCATCTGACACCCCACCAGTTTGTCCATCACCAAATTGCGCATATTGGCATTATAGGTCATAATGGTCGTAGTATCGGCAAACATAACCTCCTGCGCAACGACCCAATCGGCAGGCAGTCTTGTATAAAGATCTCCCACCAATTGCATACCGTTTAATTCCATAACAACACGCTGGGCTTTGTATTTCTTCGCCAGATTTTGCAGATCTTTGGTGGTTACTGTTTCCTGATCCAGCACTTCCATATAAACGTTTTGAGAAGGATACAATGAGAAATCATATTCCTCTTCACCCTCTTCAAAAACCAGCAGCAACGTGCGTTCACCGCTATTAAATCGGGGATCTTCCAGAGTCTCCTGGATAAACTTCGTTTTACCGGAATCCAGGAAGCCTGTAAAGGCATAAACAGGTATCTGCATCATATCAAACTCCAAACAACGCGGCGATCTCCGCCTCATCCAAATCAGAACCGATTACACACAATTTACCGGTAATTGCAGCACTACCAATACGGACATTCTCCTCACCGGGAACATAATCAAAATGGATCCACTGACCATCCGGTGCCGGTACGATACCCTTTGCACGCAAGACAAAGCCGTATTCCCGGGAATCAAATTTTCTCAGTGCAGCACGAATCTCATCTTCAGTAAACTTCTTAGCAGTTTCCACACCCCAGGAAGTAAACACTTCATCAGCATGGTGATGATGGTGTTCATGGTGATCATGACCAC
>JAZQHW010000068.1:0-5453 GCA_045540795.1 Faecousia sp.
TTCACTACGTGGCTGGAGAGTGCCCCGTTCCGTGATTCATAGAGTACAGGTTTTGTGCACAGAAAGGACGCGCTGCAATATAATGCAGCGCGTCCTTATAAAATCAGTAATCTTTGTAGCTCTTCTTCTCCAGATAAAGATCGATCAGTTGCTGCAGACCGTTCATCTCTTGAGGCGAATTGAATATCGTTTCAAAATTCGTATTTGAGGGTACTGTCTTGTCATAAGCGTAGTATGTAGACTTATAGGTGGAAAGCTTAAATGCAGAGTTTTCAGAAGAATCGTTCCAGAATGAGTAATCTTGACCAACAGCACTTTTCCCTGTAATGGCACAGTATGTCATCTGCGCTGCCAAATAACCCGCCAGAGTATTGGGATGGCGACCGTCCGCGGCGCTCTTATTGACTACAAATGAGAACTTCTGGTATGTCTCAGTTGAATTAGAAGGTGTCACATCACCGTTTATCAGATCCATCACCAGTGCACCCCAGTCCACTACGATGATACCGTTTTCTTCCAACTCACGGATGGTCGAACGCCAGGCATTATCCTCCATATGTATGGTATGCTGCACCAGGAATACAAATTTTGTGTCAGGATTCACTTCCAGGAACAGATCCATCAGTGGCTGACATTCTGCCAGAATATTTACCACTGTAGATGCCGTTGATCCCTCCTGGAAGATCACATAGTCATAATCCCGATCTGTCAGAGTATCCAAATGATTCCGTCCATTATGACCGCGGTCCGCAGCACATTTTCCACTGTAAAAATCTTTAAGCCTATGGTTTCCGAAAGTAAAATCCGTAACCGTCACATCCAGGTAATTAGCCTTGCACACCTGGTACAGATAACCCTGATCATTGACTCGCACATCCATTCCGGAACTTTGACTGTTTTCCAAAACATACTTGCTGTAGTAGGTCATAGAGTTGCCAATGACCAGAATTTTTCCACCGTTGGGCAAGGTCTCCCAAACTCTGCAGCTCAATGCCCCGCCCTGTTCAACTATCCAGTCTCCTTCATCTGCAGCGGTGAAATAATTCAACCAGGTTTTTACCTTTTCCAGAGGCTGCGTAAAAATCTCTTGGGCAGAAACCGCAACATCCGTACCACTGCGGATATCCTCAAGATTTACCAACGTGCCTTCCGCAACAGTCATTGTTCTAATTGTCGGGCTGCCCGCCAGTGTCACATCCGTACCGGAAGCAACTGTCAGCTCGCCGGAAATACTTGCACTGTTGATAGTGACAGAAACCGTGTTTTCTCCAGCCTCAGTCAGCACCACATTTCCGTCCACCTGCGTTCCATACAGGCTCAGTGCTGCGTTTGCAGTAGTGTTTTCCATGACAACCGACGCATTAACACGGGCATCCGCATATAACTCCAGTGTGCCGCCTGCTGCACCCACTACTACAGCAGAAGCACCATTACTGCTTTCGTAAGTACCACTGTAGAGGCTGATTCTTGCATCGGCAGCGTTGACCGCAACAGCCTTACTGCCACAAACAGTACCACTACCCATAACATTGAGTGCACCACCGGTGCTGTAGAATACTTCGCTTCCGGCTGCGGTGATATTCTTGCCATTGAGATTGAAGCAAGCGGTGTGACCGTCTGTTGCAGGTGCAAGAACAAAGGGTTCACTTCCTTCCCAAGTCAGAGGAGAGGACAGATACAGATGTTGACCGTCTGTTAATGCTATCTGTGCGGTTGCTGAATCCAGTGCCTGCCAGGTTACATTCTTGCCGCATACAGCGCAGTATCCAACACCAGTCTCGTCCAGTGTTGCTGACATAGGATAATTCATTCTGCACGCCAGTATGCCGCTGTCTTCCGCAACGACTCTATAGTACGGATCTACAGGCGTAAAGCATGCTGCATGCTCTGTTGCCTTTGTGTCAATTTCCGTAAACCAGCCATTTGCCCGCAGGGGAATACTGGCTTTTGTTGACAGGTTTTCTGTATTGGCAGTTGCTTCCGCTGCCACGTCCAGCAGTTCCACGGAAGGCTCCCCCGACAAAACTACCGTTGCAACACCGTTAACATCCACTTTGCCGTTGACTGTTGCACCGTCCAGCATAAGCGTACTGGTCTTACCCTTTGTGGGGTCTGCACCGGTGATGTAGATATCTCCGTCCACAGTGGCTCCGTACAGACACAGTGCAGAATTTACATATGTGCTGCCACCAGTCCATGCCGCACCGCCCGTTGTATTGGCCTCCAGCCGGACATTTTCATAAATATTGATAGTACCGCCATTGGGGCGAACTGAAACCACATAGCTGCCTGCACCGGCATTTTCCACCTGCCGGTAAGTACCTCCGTACAGATTTACTTTGCCACCACTGTAGGTGGTATTAATCTGTACAGCGCCGCCATAGCCGGCACTTTTTACATAACCAGCAACCTCACCATCTCCCATAACATTAAGGATACCGCTGTTACCCACCAGTGCGCGGGTCTTGGTTACTGTCAAAGACTTTCCGTTAAGATGCAAACATGTAGTTTTCTTAGATGTGGTCGGTGCCTGGAGAAATACTGCTGAACCGGTATAGGTGATATCCTCTGCAAGATAAACGTGCGTACCGTCTGTACCGGTTCCGTAAGCTGTTGTTGCATAGGTTTCCTGGTCCAGCGGTGTCCATGTGACCACCTCATTGCAGGCTGTGCACAGTGCCTGTCCATCCACCAGCTCCAGTACATCCTTCTCCTCTTCCGGCTCCTCCGGTTCTCCCTCCTCATCATTCTGGTGCCCAATGTTAACAAAGCTCCAGTTCATACCTTTATTCTTCCAGTCTGCGTAAAATGCCTCGATCATTGTAATGGTTTCTTCGGGGAATGTATGGTAAATATCATCAATAGCATCCATCACATCATGCAGGCTGTAGGCATTTCCAGTGAAATCGTCATCACTTTTTTCTTTTCCTGCATTAGCGGTATCACCCACCAGGATAACTTCACCGTCCAATGCCAGGCAGACATAAGGGTTTGCGTAAATCACCATATCACCGTAAGCAGAATTAACAGCTGCCTCACGGCTATCCTTCATAATTCCAAAAACAGATCCGGAATTTGTTTTAATACCACTCTTAAAATTACCGTTTATCACAGTATACCGGTTAATGTCTTCGGTTTCCAAAAGGAAATCCTCGCCAGGCATATTATTAAGACTGAGTATCGTGCCATACCGTACAACCTTATTTTCTATTACCTCGTCGCAGAAGAAGGTAGCCCGGTAATAAATACCCATTGCAGATGTACGCAGGCTTACACCGACCAACTGTGCATCCAATCGGTGCATCGTGGTAATATTGTCCTCGCTGATCGCAATATAACGGTTACCATTAGGCGCGTTCACATCCTGGGTGATCGTTGCCCCACCCGCATTGATGATCCCACCGCAGGCTGAAGCATCGTAGGTGTCGTTGGCAGTATCAAAGGCATTGATCCTTCCCTCGCCTGTTACTGTGAGCGTCTTGCCGTTGAGATCCACCGGCAGATCCTTTTCGGTCTGTGCCTTAAGTTCCGTGTCGTTACAAAGCTTGATGTGGCTGTAGGTTTCCGCATTGAAAACGCTCTCCGCCCACAAAGTAGGAGTCTCCCTACCGGTATAGTCCACCAGTGCTGTATCCGTTGTGCTACCTTCGGGAATAACCGTATACACATATTCATCGTTGGCGGCTACCTCGATCCACTGATAGCCCTCCGGCACATATTCGCTGTAATTCTCCTTGAATACACCGCCTGTAATCTCACAAGTAGTAGTTCCTGCATAGTAGAAGGTATAATACTTTCCGCCCTTGAGATACACACTGCCGCTTCTGACAGAAAGACCGCCGGTAAAGGTAGCATAGCTTTCAAGACTTCCGCTGTAAAGATAGAGGCTCATACTTCCATTGGTTCCTGTACCCTTTGATCCCAAATAAGCATCTTCACCCAGATAGCACTTGCCGTAGCGCTGATGGATATTGTTACCATAACCACCAGCCAACCAGCCATACCGCACAGTACCACCATATAGATTCAACACGCAATCATCGCTCTGGACATAAATATTACCGCCGCCACGACATCCGGTTTGCGTAGCCGTGCCATAAGTAATTTCGCCACCATACATATTATATGTACTGTCATCTATATAGATATTTCCGCCGCCATAGCTACTGTCAGAAGTACCCTTGGTGATCACACCGTCATTTTGCGTAAAGGTGCTGACGTTGTTCATAAAAACATTACCACCACCAGTTTGACCACCGGTATTTTTGGAAATGCCGTCGGTGATCGTACCGCCATTCATTATAAGCTTAGATTTGCTTAAAAAGAGATTTCCGCCGCCAAGAGTACCGTCGGTACTTCCATTGGAAATCGTGCCGCCATTGATGACATAGTTACCCAAGCGGGCACCCAGATTGCCTCCGCCATAACTGGTGCTTTCCGCTATGCCATCAGTGATCAGTCCACCGTTGATGGTAATGGTTACATAATTGACATAGAGATTGCCGCCACCGTTGGTTTCATAAGCTTTGCCACCGGTGACAGTGCCACCGTTAATGGTCAGCGTTGCCTTGCTTGATACATCCTTGTTAACCGCAATACCGCCACCGCGGGCTGCTCTGCCACCGTAAATTGTGCCATCGTCCATAATCATGCTACCTGCACTAACACGGATTGCACCACCGTTACCGGTAGTGCTGCCACCGGTGATGATGCCACCATGCATATGAAACAGACCTCCAGTCTGCCTCATAATGACTGCAGTAGGATAAGTGGAGAATGTACCGACTGTGTTGATATGCGCGCCGTCATACAAGTGTACTTTGGCGTTTTTTCCAACGTAAATGGCAGAATTATTGCCAGACTTCGTAATTGTTCCGCCATACAGGTGCACCACCGCACCGGTTTCCGTATGGATGGCAGCGCCCGTTTCACTGGTAGCGCAGCTGCCACTGACCGTACCGGTTCCCATCAGACTCGTTGTGCCCGCACCGCAAGAAAGAGCAGCACACCCATCTCCGGCAGTGATGTTAAAGCCATTCAGATCCAAACAACCTGCACCGCTGAGTACAGTACCGCTTTCAGCGGTACCGCTCAAATTATCGGTCAGATAATAGTGCTTACCGGCTTCCATTGTCAGGGTTTGGGTCTGCTCTCCACCGAGGGCGATCCAATTCTCCAGTGCAATCTCTGTCTGACAGCCCCGGCAATACCTTACTTCTGTGCCAGTTGCCTCAACCAATGTCGGCTTAATGACCACTGATAGAAGCAGGACCATAAATATATATACAGCGATTCGTTTCCTCATAAATCTTACCCCTTTATATTAATCTCAACGAATAAAACTCCATCTAACAATATAACACCTTTTCATAAGTTTGTAAAGAACTTCTACTCCTGAAATAGTTAAAAGAAGCTACGCGGTGTAGTTGTTTCCCTGTCGCACGATGAAAATG
>JAZQHW010000069.1:0-12790 GCA_045540795.1 Faecousia sp.
CCATTGTAACTCACTTCGCCTCAGATTGCAATTCTTTTTTAATATTTTATTTGCAACTTAAGAAAGTTATTGTATAATATCATTAAACAATGCAAAAGGAGCGTTTCCCTATGTATGTAGAGCTTACCTCTGCCCCCAAAGGTACGAAGTTTAAAAAATGGCAAGCACTGTTATCCCAGGCAGGATTAACCCCGGATGAACAGACGGAACGAACCGTTTTAGTATGGGAGGATGATGAACTGATCGCCACCGGTTCCCGCCAGGGTAATTTACTCAAATGCATAGCGGTAGATGCGATGCATCAGGGTATGGATCTGACCTCCACACTGCTGACCAATCTGCGGCAGGACGCCTTCAGTCATGGACATAAGCATCTGTTTTTGTACACAAAACCCGGAAATGAATATATGTTCTCTTCCCTGTTCTTTTATCCCATTGCCAAAACCGGGCAAGTATTATTGATGGAAAGCTTACGGAACGGTATTACAGAATTTCTCTCACAGCTTCCGGACGGAGATTCCCAAGACAAGATCGGCGCGGCGGTGATGAACTGCAATCCCTTTACAAAAGGTCATCGCTATTTGATCGAAACCGCTGCCAAAGAATGCGACCGGCTTTATGTGTTCGTCCTTTCAGAGGACAAAAGCACTTTTTCTGCCAAGGACCGTATGGAAATGGTCAAGCTGGGGACGGCAGACCTGTCTAATGTTACAGTCCTTCCCACTGGTCCATACTTGATTTCTTCTGCCACCTTCCCCACTTATTTTCTGAAAGAACGGGAAAAAGCAGAGCAGATCCACTGTCTTTTGGATATTGAGATCTTCTGTAAATACTTTGTTCCAAAATTTAAGATCACCCATCGGTTTGTCGGCACAGAGCCCTTATCCCAAATGACCAATCAGTATAACGATGCCTTAAAGGCACACCTGCCGGAAAAAGGGATCGTTCTTCGGGAAATTCCCCGTCTGGAGCAGTCCGGCACACCGGTCAGTGCCAGCGCCGTTCGGGCCTGCATTGCCGCAGGCGATCTGCAGAAGCTGCGCCACCTGCTCCCGGAAACATCCATTAACTATATGCAGGCACAAGACCTGCTGAAATAAGGAGAGGTATTATGAGCACTATTAAGATCGGTTGGGCAAAACGAGACGTTTCCACCACAGAACCCGTAAACATAAGCGGACAGATGTATTTACGGATCAGTGAAGGTATTCACGATCCCATCACCGTCACCGCCCTGGTAATGGATGGCTGTGATCCTCAAAATGCCGCGATTTTTGTTTCCTGCGATATCGCAGCTATTAATCAGGATGTTGCAGATATGGTATATAAAAAAGTCGCAGCAGTTGCACCGGAAATCCCGGTTTCCAACATCGTACTGAACGCCACCCACACCCATTCCAGTTCTGCAACTGTCCCTACTCAGCCCACCTCACCGGACGGAAAAGCCATTTATCCGGGAGAAGCCTACCGGGAATTTTTCACTGATAAAATTTGCGAAGCTGTTTGCCAGGCCTGGAACTCTCGAACAGAGGGCGGAATCGCATACGGTTACGGTTATGCCGTTGTGGCCCATTCCAGACGTACCATCTATTTAGAGGATCAGTCTGTAGCAAATCCCAACGCAGTTGCACCCAATGGATTTGGCGTTATGTACGGAAATACCGCAAAGCCGGCATTCAGTCATTACGAAGCCGGTGCAGATCATTTTTTAAATGTGATGTTCACTGTGGACAGCAACAAAAAACTTACCGGTATGATCGTCAATGTCCCCTGTCCCAGCCAGATCTCCGAGCACTTCACAATGCTCTCTGCTGACTACTGGAACGAGGTGCGTGTAGCCGTTGCCGAAACTTTCGGCCCGGAGGTGTTTGTGTTGGCTCAATGCGCTGCCGCAGGCGATCTTGCCCCCAGAACTTTACACTACAAAGATGCGCAGGCACGCCGTATGCGGTTGAAGTACGGTTTGGACTATGATCTTTCCAAGGCAGTTAAAAACTCCCCGGACAACTACAAAAAGGTAATGGCAGAACGCAAGGATATTGCCGAACGGATCCTGGCAGGCATTAAGGATATCCATAGCTGGGCTATGGATGATATCCTCACTGATGTACCGGTTCAGCACATTGCTGCATCTGTAGACTTGACTCTGCGTCCCATCATAGAAGCAGATAAGCAGTGGTGCCAGGATAATCTGGAAAGTATGAAAGCACAAATCCCGGATCCTAAAGAATCCACATTGGAAGAATACCGCGTTGCCATGAGTCGGTATCAGTCTATCGCTAACCGGAACAAGCGGGCAATGGAGCGGTACGAGCAGCTAAAAACCGAACCCAAAAGAGCATATCCTATCCATATCACAAAAGTCGGTCCCATCGCCTTTGCTTCCAATCCCTTTGAACTTTATCAGGATTATATGCACAGAATTCAAGCCAGAAGTCCCTTTATCCAAACCTTTATCACGCAATTGGCAGGCACGGCCGGCCAATACCTACCCACCCGGCGCGGTCTTGAAAACAAAGGCTACAGTGCCAGCATTTTCTGCAACCAGGTTGGTCCGGAAGGTGGGCAAGAATTGGTTGAATACACCTTAAAAACGCTGAATGCACTGGCAAATACAGATCAGTAAATGGAGGATTTCCTATGGTTGAAAGAAGACCCACTCACATTCTCAGTAGTTACTTTGCCCCCCGAGGCGCGCACCGTATGTACGCTTTGGGTCAGCAGCTTGCCCAGATGTACTTAAATCCCACAGATAAGCTCATTGGTATTATCGGAGAAGCAGGTTCCGGAAAAAGCGCATTGATCCGTGGTATGTTCCCCGGCTTGGAATTAACCAACGATGACAACGGCGTATATATTCGCCCACTGCCTATTTTAGAGCAGGACCGTGGCTTTGCCTTCTTCTCTCCCCACACATATCACCTGGATATTCGCTTTGAAAACGGCTTTACGCAAATGACCGAGTTGGCAGATGCTATCTCCGAAGCGTTGGATAAAGGTCGCCGTGTAGTTGTTGAGCATTTTGACCTTATCTACCCCATTCTGGGTGCCAACGCCAACCTTCTGATCGGTGTTGGTGAGCAGGTTTTGATCGCCCGTCCCAATGTTTTCGGTCCGGAACCGGATGAGATCAAAGACAGTGTTTATAAATCTCTTCCCTACCGTTTAATGGCACACTCTGCAGAAGATATCTGTGAAATGTTTATTGACGAATTTGACGTCAACCGCTGCGGGCACGATGATGTGCGCCACGGCTTCGCTCTCTACTTCCCAGACACCAAGCCCTCCATTAACATTCCGGAGCTGGAAGCCAAAGTAAACGATATCATTGCACAAGACATTCCCATCACCTATGTTGACGATTCCCATATCAGCATAGGAGATAGTATTCAGCCTTGTGACGGACCCCGGGTCCACGTACACCGTACCGGTCAAATTGAGAATTTCCATTTAATGGATCATTTGATCTATGATCGGTTTAAAAAGCGCTATCTGCTGGTTGGCTGTGTAGGCGAAAACTCCATAGAACTGCTAAGAAAGCTGGATAATCGCCGTCAAATGCCAGGATGGGATTAATAATGAACGAGCTTCTCACAGAAATCCTGGAAGCAAGAGAGCAGCGTGTTATTCGCCAGCGGCAGCTCCTGTCCCAATTCCAAAAGCCGCTTCTCTGCTTTACGATGAACATCCCCGGTCCTAAGAAACTGGATCGGGATATTGAGATCGGCTTTTTTGTCGGCAACCGCCTTTTGGCAGAAGCCATTCCCTCAGATAAAGTAATGCACTTTGAAAAGCACATTGCCATCACAGGCTGGGAAGCTTATTATTCAGTGGATATGCCCGCTATGGAATTAAAAGAACTGGCAGTATCCATTGAGGACAGTCATCCGTCTGCCCGTTTATTTGATATGGATGTACTGGACATAGACGGCAGCAAACTGGAACGGCAAAATCTGAATCTTCCCAGAAGAACCTGTCTTTTGTGCGACAAGGATGCGGTGATCTGCGCCAGCAGCCGCGCCCACGCATTAGAGCAGTTACAAGACCGTACCGGCTTCCTGCTGTATTTAGGCGCCCATCAGTTATTTGCCGAATACATTGGTGTTCAAGCTTATATGGCGCTGAACCGTGAGGTCTATACCACTCCAAAGCCGGGATTGGTAGACAAAAACAACCGGGGTGCCCATACAGATATGGATATGCGCCATTTCTTTGCCAGTTCCAATGCTCTGCGACCCTTCTTCGCTAAGTTTGCGGAAACGGGATATCTTACAAGGGACGAAGCACCGGAAGCTACGATGCAGAAGATCCGGGAAATCGGCAAAGAAGCAGAACAGGCAATGTTGAAAGCAACCCGGGGTGTAAATACCCACAAGGGTGCCATCTTCAGTCTTGGTATTCTATGTGCCGCTGCAGGCAGACTTTCCCCGGAGAGTTGGGCACCGGACCGACTTTTGCAGGAATGCAAAAAAATGGCAAAGGGGATCATTCAAAATGACTTCGCCGGTATCACACCGGAAACCGCAAAGACACCGGGAGAACAGATCTTCCTCCAATATGGGATCAGCGGTATCCGGGGAGAAGCAGAAGCCGGCTTCCCCAGCGTCTTACAGGTAGGGCTTCCTGTGCTTAAAAAAGGCTTGACGCAAGGGCACAGCTTTAACGATGCAATGTGCGCTACATTATTGCATATTCTTGCCGCTACTGACGATACCAACCTGATCCATCGCAGTAGCAGAGAAACACAGGTAGCCGTCAAAGAACAAATCGCTGCACTTATAAAAGAAACACCCTACCCCGAAACTGATATACTGGAACAACTGGATCAGGAATTTATCCGTAAAAACTTATCCCCCGGTGGCAGTGCTGATCTTTTGGCACTTACTTGTCTTTTATATTTCCTTACACAATAAAAATGGTTGTTGCACTACTGCAACAACCATTTTTTCACTTTTCATAAAACGTCCGTTTACTTGTATTTTTCTTAAATTGCAGCACATCCTCTGTTGTCACCGGATGCTTACTGTAGCGCGCCTGCTCATAAAGCTGCGCTGCCGTCTCAGGAAGATTCTCCCGGGCAGTATTATGCTGCTTCCATTCCGGATGCTTTTGAGAAAGCTGCCGGTAACGGTAACGGATCTGCTGTACCGGTGTCATTCGTCCGAGAAAGATCGGTACTCGCTCCTTCTTTTTAGGACCTGCTTTCGTTACTGCGTCTTTTTCGTCCCTGGTTCGAGTGATCTCGTCAAGAAAATCTTCATCATATTGGATTCTCCCACCCTTGGCAGATCCGGAGCGAAGAATGCTGACGATCAGTTTAGTCACAAAGTATACACCCAGTGCCGCCATTCCCGCAACCACAAGAATCACAAGCAAGCCAAGGAGCGGGTGTCGGGGCTGTATAGGGTTCATATTGCCGACCATCTCCGGTTCCGTTGGGGGAACAGTTTCCGCTGCACCGTCAGATCCGGGAGCTTTAAACATATTTAAGATCCATTTCCATATTACTGCCAACAAAGGTGTGGAAGAAAACAGAGCAGCCGGGATCAATGCGATTCCAAAAGCCCCCACAGCAAGTATCCAATTCTTCCACCGCATAACACGGGAATAATTCCGCTTACCTCCGCTTGCCAACAGCCATCCTTGTCGGTTCAAAGACAAAACCGCCAAAAAGCCATAAGCAAATGTAAGGAATTTTACCACGGTCAGTAAAGAAGAGAGTTGCGGTTCCACCATAACACTGTTGCAACAAGCAAACAGGATCAGCAAACCTGCACCCAAAGTACTTCCGGAAATCTCTTGTTCATACCCCCAGCTTGCAGCCGGCAATAGGAACAATAACAAAGCACTGTAAATACCGCTATGGATCAAACCGGATATCTTCAACGGATCCGGTAAATACAAAAACACCGGTGCCACCAGAGTTACAACACAAAGAGCTACGGACAGGAAACGGATTTTCCTTGGCAGCACCATCCCAATAATAACAAAAGCAAGGCACGCACACGCAAAACACCAAAGGTATTCCTGCAGTTGGGGTATATATGCGGCGCAAAGGCACAGATCGACACAATAAGCCACCAGCAGGATCATCAGCACATATCGGAGCTTGGGAAGAAAGCCAGAATTCCTCATACCTTACCTCCTCCCGTCAAGCAAAAGGACACCCGGTTACCGCAATGTTCCAATTCCCGCATCGCCTCTTGAATTCCGTCACTGGTATACCGGGACAGAACCACAATATCCAGATCCCGACAGGTCTGCAAAGTGTGAAGCAACGAAATAAACTTCTCCGAACAGTGTCCCTGAAGCTGCGCAAAGGAATGCAACAAGGAATCCTGCCGATCCATACCGCCACCGGGCAGCACAACGGTACTTTCTCCCCCCTGCATTTGGGGCATATTGGCAGCAAATCCAACCTCCAAACCGCCACGGATACCATATACACACATACTGGCGGCAAGGCGGATATTTTGCTCCACCATAGGCAGAATATCTTCCCGGATATAGTTATCCCACTGGGTATCACTGTGCTGGGCATTCATCACCACCAGCATCCGGGGATAGACAGTATTGTCGTGGACGGATACCTGTAGTTCCTCTGTTCTGGCAGTAGCCTGCCAATGGATGTCCCGAATCAAATCGCCAGGCTGGTAAGGGCGAATGCTGCGGATCATAAAAGGATCCTGCTGCAAACGGTTTTTTGTTATCAGTTCACCCAATATCTGCGTCATAGGATACGGCAGATCTTCTTCATTCAAAATCTGCGGATATACAGTCACCCGGGTACTCAATTGCAGATCTTTATAAATACGGCCTGTACCCAGCAGATTTCCGGCAGATATAGCGGTGTTTCCCAAATCATAGACACCCCTGCGGGCAAATTTTACATAATGGCGGCGGCGGATCTGCTGAAAGGGCATCAGTGTAAAGCAACTGCAATGGTGAGTCTCGTGATTTTCCGTCTGTCTATTCTTACCAAGCTGTAAGCCGGTGCCGATATAGCTTTCCATACGGGTCCATGGAATAATAAATGGGCTGTCATTGCGCACGACCTCAACCAGTTCTCCTGTTTCTCCCTCAAAGGCTTCTTTGCAAGAAAAGCTTCGCTGACAGGTCAAACCGCGCAATCCTCTCCGGACACCTATATCCACAAGGATATACAGCAAGCCAAATACCAATAAAAATATGATAATACTCATTTTTCAGTAGGAACGCGAACGGAGTTCAGCACATTACGTACCACCGCAGCACCATCGTTTTGACTGCCTACACCCCGGAGAATGACCCGGTGTGACAAAACGGGTTCCGCCAGGAATTTTACATCATCGGGGATCACATAATCTCTGCCACGAATTGCTGCCAACGCCTGACAGCAACGCATCAGCGCCAGCAATGCTCGGGGAGAAGGTCCTAACCGCACCTTATCAGAATTGCGGACAGCTTCGCAGACAGTCACCATATAGCGCATCAAATCCCGACTGACACTGCATTGCTTGCAGAGATCCGCAGCTTCCATAAGCTCCTGGGACTGGGCAACCGGAACCAGTTCTTCCAGCGGCTGACTATCTATAAAGCGCTCCATCATCTGCACCGCTTCGTCCCCTTCCGGATATCCCAGGGAAAGGCAGATCAAAAAGCGGTCAAGCTGTGCTTCAGGCAGGCGGAAAGTGCCCTGAGTCTCCACTGGATTTTGAGTAGCGATTACCAAAAAAGGTCTTTCCAGAGGATATGTAACACCGCCATCGGTGATTTGCCGTTCCTCCATACATTCCAGCAAAGCAGACTGTGTCCGGGGTGTTGCCCGGTTGATCTCATCCGCAAGAAGGATATTGGTAAATGCCGGACCCTTCACAAATACAAAGCTTTCTGTTTCACGCTGATAGATCCGTGTACCGGTGATATCAGACGGCAGCAGATCCGGTGTAAACTGGACACGGGAAAAATCACAGTTAACAGACCGCGCCAAAGACTTTGCCAATGTTGTTTTGCCGGTACCGGGCACATCCTCCAAAAGGATATGTCCGCCTGCCAGCATAGCCGTAAGAATCAGCTCCAGCTGATGCTCTTTTCCTACAATTACACGGCTGATATTCTCCCGGATCTTTTCTGCCAGTGTAGCTATATCAAAATACTCCATAGTATACTCCTTTCGCAATATTACCCTACATTTTATATTAACCCTCATTACCCGTCAAGACAGTTTTTTGAATCCCGCAAAAAAAAACAGTTTTTTATTTTTTCAGCTTGCATTCCGTCATTGACAGGAGTATAATCAAGCGGTTAAATGAAAGAAAAGAGGTAGGTTTCGGTATGTTTCCCGGTTTCTCTGAACGGTTTGGCAAATTCATACAGAAGAATGTGGTTGTTTTAGTTGCCTTCGCTGCAGCCTTGATCACAAGCTTCTTCGTTCCTATTGACCGTGATTACCTTGGTTATTTTGATTTTAAGACTCTAACCTGTCTGTTTTGCGTTTTGGCAGTGGTTTGCGCCTTAAAGAACATCCAGTTCTTTTATATTTTGGCGCAAAAGATCGTACAGAAATTCCGGAATGCCCGTTTAGCAGTTTTAGCACTGGTATATATCACCTTTTTGGGGTCTATGCTCATTGCCAATGATATGGCGCTACTGACATTCCTGCCCCTGGGTTACTTTGTTCTTTCTTCCACAAAGAAAGAACGGTATATGGCATTTACTTACATTATGCAAAATATTGCCGCTAACTTAGGCGGTATGCTTACCCCCTTTGGCAATCCCCAAAACCTGTACCTCTACACCCGCTTTCAAATTCCCGACAGAGAATTTGTGAGCATTATGCTCCCACCTTTCCTGCTTTCTGTAACATTGATCACCGTTTGCTGCCTGATTTTTGTAAAACCGGAGCCTTTAAGCATCAGTGACAAAATTGAAAAGCTTCCCCCTGCCCGGACGATCCTTTATCTTTTGCTTTTTGCGCTTTCCATTATCATTGTATTCCGCTTCATTCCCTATCAAGTGGGACTGGTCGTAATTCCGGCTGTATTATTATTCTTAGACAGGAAAGCTTTAAAATCTGTAGACTACGGTCTGCTTTTCACCTTTGTATTTTTCTTTGTATTCTCCGGGAATATGGCACGGATCCAGTGGGTGCAGGACCTGTTCTCTATGCTTTTAGAAAAAAGCACACTGTTGGTTAGTGTGCTATCCTGCCAGGTGATCAGTAATGTCCCTACAGCAATTCTCCTTTCCCAATTTACTGAAAACTACCGGGAGCTGCTTCTGGGTGTCAACATCGGCGGTGTAGGAACGCTTATTGCGTCTCTTGCCAGTTTGATCACCTACCGGGAGTATGTAAATCGCAATCCAGGAAAGACAAAATACTATATTCTGTTGTTCACTGCATATAATTTGGCATTCCTGCTTCTGCTTACAGGATTTATGCTGATCATAAAATAAGACGGGGGTGAGAACCTCCGTCTTATTTTATAAAATTCATTATTTGATCCACAATAAATACCGATGCGCAACCGGATACTGCAACAGTGATCAGACTCTTATTTTTATATGCCAGCAGAATACATACAAGCAATCCAACAGCACCGCTTAGGATATGGTCCGTGGCGTACAAAATTGCCGGGAAGGTCATTGCTGTCAAACAGGCAGCAGGTATATAGTGCAAAAATGACTTTAAAAACTGACTGCGAATAGGCTTTTTCATTAGCGTCAGCGGTATCGAACGAACCAAATACGTTGTTACTGCCATTACCAGAATGTAAATATAAATGCTCATTCCGTCACCTCCTGCTTCACAGGTGCTACCACCGCACAAACAGCAGCAGCGGCAACGGTACAGATCACGATCGCCAATCCGGCAGAAACTTCTTTCAGCAAGGGCACCCATTGGAACAGGCAACTGAATACCAGTGCCAGCACAACACTTAGCAGGATGGGTTTTTCATCCCGTGCCTGGGGCACAACGATGGCAATAAACATTCCGTAGAGCATTACACCCAACGCCATTCGAATGGACATAGGCAGCAATGACCCGGCTAAGGCACCCATTGCCGTACCACCGATCCAGCCGATGGCAGCCACCGTGCCAGCTCCCACGAAATAGCTTGTTGTCAGCTTTCCGACCCGGGACATTCCCAGGGCAAACACCTCATCGGTATTAAAGAACGCTACCAGCAGACGCTTTCCGGTTCCTACCTCCGGACCAAAGCGTTGCCCCAAAGCAAGGCTCATCAATGCATATCGGCTATTGATAACAAGCTGCGTAAGTATCATCTCTATTATTGCCGCACCGGCAGCAATCACAGTCAAGCCTGCAAACTGCCCGGCACTGGTCAAATTTGTGGCAGAGATCAAAACTGCGTGCCAAAAACTAAGCCCCTGTGCTACTGCCATTGCACCAAAGCCAAAGCTCACGGAAAAGTATCCTACACATACCGGCATACCCATTCGCATTCCGGATAAATAATCTTTAAAACTTGCCTTAGACTTCACAGGAAACATCCTCTTCTTCCGCAGGCTCCAAGATCTGAACAGTTGCATAAGCGATTTGATGCTCTTCTACCCGGGTGATATGGATATGCAAGCCCTTGAATTCCATATCAATATCCTGTTCTCCGTCACCTGGGATCATATCCAGTTCACCAAATACCAGACCGGTGAAGGTATCCACATCCTCCTGCCCGATATCCACGCCCAAAACGTCTTCGATCTCCTGCAATTCCACGTTGCCTATGATTGCCCAGGTGTTATCGTCCATTTGCTCAATATGGGGTTCATTGTGCTGTTCTTCTGCAGGTTCCTCATTCAAATCACCTACCAGCTGTTGGATCAAATCGTTAAGGGTAACGATACCCACAACACCGCCATATTCATCCAGCACCACTGCCATAGAGAAACGGTTTTGACGCATATTTCGGAACAACACGTCCGCTTTTACCGTTGCCGGCACAAAATAAGCTTCCTTCACAGCCTGTTCCATAACCGTCTCCCGGCTCTTTTCATCCAGCCGGAAATAATCCTTGGCATTCAAAATGCCAACGATCTTGTCAGCAGACTCTTCACAAACAGGATAGAGTGTATGACGGCTGTCATGGATCGTCTGCTCCCAAACCTCCATAGGATCTTCCATCCAAAGGACGGTAACCTCTGTACGGTGGGTTGCGATCTGCTCAGCAGTCAAGTCATCAAATTCAAAGACATTTTGAATAAATTCCTTTTCCTCTTCATCAATGGTGCCCTTTTCACTGCCGGCATCTACCATCATGCGGATCTCTTCTTCGCTGACCTCTTCTTCCGTTTCGTTGGGATCAATACCCAACAAACGAAGTACAGCATTGGTGGAGATCGTCAGGAACCAAACAATAGGTTTAAACAAAGAGGAAATACCGCTGACCAGTCCGGAAATTCCCAGACCCAGCTGCTCCGAACGCTTCATTGCCAAACGTTTGGGAACAAGCTCACCAAAGACCAGGGTGAAATAAGACAAGATCAGTGTGATCACCACAACAGCAATAGCATCCAGAGTGGCTTCCGGGATATTTACACCCAGGCTTAGGATCCAATCCACCAGCGGCTCAGAAAAATTATCCGCTGCAAATGCAGATCCTAAAAATCCGGAAAGGGTGATTGCCACCTGGATCGTGGCTAAGAATTTTGCAGGCTCACGGGTCAGCCGAAACAGGCGCTTTGCCCGCTTGTTTCCTTCCTCTGCCAGCTTTTCCAGTTTTGTTTCACTTATGGAAAGCACAGCGATTTCCGCACAGGCAAAAACCGCATTCAAGCCTATCAGTACAATTTGTAATATCAATAATCCTAACATAATAAAGACCTTTCTATAACAATCATTTCTTCAAAATAACAACAAAAGACACAGCCCATACAGGATCTCCCGTACAGGTCGTGTCTTAACATCTGTATTTGAACAACGTGGTATTGTTATTTCGGTCAGGTTCAGGGCAACTGTCACCGGCGTCCATAGTCAATCCGCATCCTCCGTTTCTTATTATCGCAGTTGATTATAGTCCATTTGACAGCGTTTGTCAAGCGATCTGCACATTCGCCCTTGATCCTCCTGTTGGTTTGTCCATGATGTGTTACACATTGGGGAAAGAAAAACAGCACCATTCCAAGACAGAATGGTGCTGCAGGTATCAGAAATTTATTGGATCTGTGTGATTACCAAATGCGCAGAAACCGGTCTTGTTCCGCCAGCCAGCGGTGTAATCGTCAAAGCCTCTGCTGTCCCTTCAGGATTCCGTACCGTTAAAACAGAATCTGTAACTGTTGATTCCACAATTGCCATTCCAACGATTTGCGAAGTACCTGTTGCACGACCTGCGACAGTATACGCAAGATCCTCGCCATTTAAGGTTAGAATCAACTGACCGGCTTCGGTCACGCTTACCTGGAACAGTACCAGATAGGTGCCAATCTCTGCCAAGCTAAAAGAACTTGGTCCGGACCTGGCAATACCGGTGCCGCTGTTAGGTCCATCCTGTGGAAAGCTAACATCCGTACCGGGTGCAACTGTTGCAGTATTGTCCGGCGGCATTAATGCAAAAAAATCTGCATAGTTCAGAACACCACCGGCTGGTCCCTGAGGACCAATTGGACCGGTTTCACCAGCAGGACCTTGCGGACCAATAGGACCGGTTTCACCAACAGGACCTTGGGGACCGGCAGGACCAGTAGCACCTACAGGTCCCTGAGGACCGGCTGGACCGGTTTCTCCCACGGGTCCCTGGGGACCAACAGGACCCACTTCACCGACAGGTCCCTGCGGTCCAATGGGACCAGT
>JAZQHW010000070.1:0-14808 GCA_045540795.1 Faecousia sp.
CAGGGGGATATTGTTCACACCGGCACCGGCACGGGCAATGGCTGCCAGCTTATTGCCAAAATCCATATCGTGCATTGCGGCACTGCGCACCAAAATCGCGTCAGCCTCGCCGGCTTCCTCTGTTGACTGATAGCTGTCTGACCAAAGAGCCGTTCCTTTGGGAGATATTTTGTTGAGATAATGGATATTATACATACTGTTTTCCTCCTTCAAGTTTTTTCTTTATTCAGACTGAATCAGACGATCCAGGAGCTTATAGCCTTCCGGGATATAAATACCCGTTGCGGCAGCTTCCTTTTCGCTGTACTGTGCCAGGCGCTTATGCTCCCGGGTACTGTCATACAGGATAAAGGGAACCGGTGCCGAAGTATGGGTACGGCAACGAATGGGGGTGGGATGATCCGGGGTGATGAGCATCCGGTAGGCTTCGCCGGATGCGTCCATTGCCTTCTTGATCTGCCCCACAACACGCTTGTCAATGGCTTCAATGGAAGCGATCTTATTTTCCACGCTGCCCTGGTGACCCATTTCATCCGGAGCTTCAATGTGGATATATACAAAATCGCAGTTATCCTTCAAAAGGGCATCCACAGCAGCCTCTGCTTTGCCTTCATAATTGGTGTGCAGAGAACCGTTGGCACCGGGCACTTCCAGCACCTTCATACCGGCTCCCACGGCAATGCCCTTTAACAGATCCACCGCAGAGATCATAGCACCCTTCAAGCCGGTTTTCTTAGTAAAGCTCTCCAGGGCAGGCTTTGTACCTGCGCCCCAGAACCAAAGGGAGTTTGCCTTATTTTTACCCTGGACTGCCCGTTCCACATTCAAAGGATGATCGTTGAGGATATCAAAGCTCTCCTCCATCATCTTCCGGAACACTTCTTCCTTCGGCAGGTAGCTTCCGATCACCTCGCCCAAATGGTCATGAGGCTGCTCCATATCCAGCACCTTGCCGCCTTTCCAGACGGTAATATGCCGGTAGCTGGTGCCGGTATAGAAGCCGAAGTCACCCTTATGGAACTTCTCCCGGATGGCATCCATCAAAATATCCGCATCCTCTGTGGATATCTCACCGGAGCTGTGGTCCAGGATCCGCTTCTTCTCATAGGGTTCCTGCTCCGTCACCGTTACCAGATTACAACGGAACACCACATCCTCCGGTGCCATCTCAACACCGACACTTAACGCTTCCAAAGGAGATCTGCCGGAATAATTTGCTTCCGGATCGTAACCCAGGACAGCCAGATTCGCAACATCACTTCCCGGCTTCATAGAATCCGGTACGGTTTTCGCAAGACCCATCTGACCCTTGCCTGCCAGCATATCCATCACCGGGGTAGATGCATATTCCATAGGTGTCTTGCCACCCAATGCCTCCAGCGGTTCATCCGCCATACCGTCTGCCAACACAACAATATATTTCACGGTTTTACCCCTTTCTGTCCCTATAGTGGGGACAACTGTATTTGTGATATATAGTATCATTTTTTTCTTCTAAATACAATAGAAATAATAAGCAGTTTTTTGGCATTTTTTTGTGGCTTTTTCGTCAATAATATATAACATCTGCGTATACGCTTTATATTATACCGTTCACAAACTGTTCTTGAATCTTTCAGTATACATTCAGTTTTTTGCTATAAACTAACATTACGATAATCAAGAAGGAGCGTAACGCCATGAACGAAGAACAAAACTACAATCAGCCCTGGACATATGAATCGTCCCAGTCCTATATTCCGGAACCGAAAGCACCGAAGAAAAGCGGTGCAGGAAAGTTTATTGCCCTTGCCCTGTGCTGCACCCTGTTAGGCGGCGCTGCCGGCTTAGGCGGGGGCTATTTGGTTGCCAGGAATGTAGCTTCCCAACCGGAGCGCAACGAAAGCACCGTTTTACAGGGGCAGCGGGAGAACATCGTGCTGAACACGGCACAGATCGAAACCGGCAAGCTGATGACCCCGGCAGAGGTTTATGCCGCCAATGTCAACTCCACCGTTGGCATCACCACCTCTGTCACCACCAATTTCTGGGGCTTTCAGACCACCTCTGCCGCTTCCGGCTCCGGCTTTGTGCTGACCAAAGACGGTTATATTTTAACCAATCATCACGTAATTGAAAACTCCAATGCCATCACCGTATCATTCTATGACGGAACCTCCAAAGATGCGCAGCTCATCGGCTATGATGCTTCCAATGACATTGCCGTTTTGAAGGTGGAAGCGGAGGATCTCACCCCGGTGGTACTGGGAGATTCTGACAATTTGAATGTAGGCGATTCTGTTGTCGCCATCGGCAATCCTTTGGGTGAGCTCACCTTCTCTCTCACCGCCGGCGCCGTCAGCGCTTTAGATCGGGAGATCACCACCTCCACCGGCATCACGATGAATTTGATGCAGACAGACTGTGCCATCAACTCCGGTAACTCAGGCGGTGCGCTGTTTAACCTTTACGGCGAAGTTATCGGTATCACCAATGCCAAGTACTCCGGTGACGGCTCCAACGGAGAAGCTTCCATTGATAACATCGGCTTTGCCATTCCGGTAAACCGGATCTTGAAGATCGTAGAGAGCATTATCGAAAACGGCTATGTTGCCAAGCCTTATATCGGTGTATCCGTCACCGATGTCAGCGAAGAGACCCAAAGCTATGGTCTGCCTATGGGCGCAGCCATCAAAACCGTTGCCCAGGACAGTCCTGCGGAAAAAGCCGGTCTGCAAATCAATGATATTATCACCAAAGTGGGTGACACCGATATCACCGGCAGCAGCGATCTGGTGAAGCTGATTTCCGAATCTGCCGCCGGAGAGGTTCTGACCCTCACTGTCTACCGTCAAGGGAAAACCCTCACGCTGGAGCTGACTGTAGGAGAGCAGATCCAATCCGCCACCCAGGAGCAAACAGAACAGCAACAGCAGCAACAATCCCAACAACCCTCCGGTGATTTCCGGGATTTCTTCCCCGGCTGGGGCTTCAGCTACTGATAAGCGAATACCCGTCAATAGGATATGCACCCCAAAAGCATCTAACTTTTGGGGTGCATATCCTATTGTTCACTTTTATAAGCTTTCTGCTTCTTCCAGCCATAGTGCCCCGGAGGCATCACTGGGCATTTGCAGATCATACCGGGAGCCCACTGCCACAGAGCCCACTTTAACACCGTCCGGCTGGCAGTTCCGTTTAAACTGTTGGGTAAAGAATCTCCGGTAGAAGGTCACCAACCATTTTTTCACCGTTGCGCTGTCATATTCACCGGCAAACGCACGGCAGGCAAGCGCATAGATCTTCTTTGGCGCAAAGCCATACCGCAGCACATAGTACAGGAAGAAATCGTGAAGAGCATAAGGTCCTACGATATCCTCTGTCTGCTGCCGGATCTTACCTGTTTCATCCGGGGGCAACAGCTCCGGACTGATGGGCGTTGCCACAATATCCGCCAGCACTTCCTTTGCCTTTTCAAAGCTTTCTGTTTTTGCCACTGCTTCCAGGATCCCGGGAATGACCGTCTTGGGCACGGAGCTGTTCACTGCGTACATACTCATATGGTCCCCGTTATAGGTGCACCAGCCCAGAGCCAATTCACTCAGATCACCGGTACCTACTACAATTCCCCCCACTTCCCCTGCCAGGTCCATCAAGATCTGTGTCCGCTCCCGTGCCTGGGCATTTTCGTAGGTGGTATCGTGTTTTTTAGGGTCGTGACCGATATCCCGGAAATGCTGCTCCACAGCCTTTTGGATCGGGATCTCCCGGCTGGTGATCCCCAAAAGATCCATCAGCTTCCGGGCATTTTGACAGGTACGGTCAGAGGTGCCGAAGCAAGGCATCGTCACACCGTATACATCGGTCAAGGGTCGTCCCAGCTCCTCCATCGCCGACACTGCCACCAAAAGTGCCAGGGTGGAATCCAGACCTCCGGACACACCGATCACTGCCTTTGCACCGATGGCAGACAGTCTGCGCTTTAAGCCGGCAACCTGGATCTTGAAAGTATCCATACACTGCCGTTCCCGGGTCTCGCCATTTTTTGGAAGGAACGGTGACCGGGAGACCGGGTGCAATATGCCGTCACTGCGAAGGGGCAGATCTGCACACTCCAGGCATTCAACAGCATACTGCATACTGTGATCCCTTGCCACATCCCGGAAGGATGTGGTGCGCATTCTGTCTGAACGGATCTTTCCCAGATCCATATCCATCACCAGCAGATAGTCCGTGTCCGCAAGCTTATCATTTTCTGCTAAAACCGTGCCGTTTTGCGCCAGAATACTATGCCCGGAATAGACGGTATCCTGAGAGGATTCCCCGGCACCGGCAGAGCAGAAGGCATAACCGCAGATACACGCTGCAGACTGTTGGCTCACCATATTCCGACGGAAGGCACGCTTACCCACCAGTTCATTGGAGGCGGCAAGGTTTACGATCACTTCCGCCCCGCCCAGTGCCAGCTGGGCAGAGGGTGAGATGGGCACCCAAAGATCCTCACAGATCTCTACCCCCACCTTGGCATCCGCCACGGTAAAATATGCCCGGGCAGTCAGTGGTACATAATACTCCCCTTCCAGTCCCAGCTTTTCCATAGCAATAGGATACTGGCACAGATCCTCGCTCCGGGCAAACCAGCGGCTCTCCCCTACCTGTCCGTAATTGGGAATATAGGTTTTGGGCACCAGTCCCCGGAGAATACCGCCACAGATCACCGCAGCGCAATTATAAAGCTGCCCGTCGATATAATAGGGTGTACCCACCACCACCGTCATAGAGGGATGGTCAGCAGAAGCATCCAGCAGTGCTTCCATTCCCTCTGTGACCGCCTGATGCAAAGACTGCTGAAAAAACAGATCGCCACAGGTATAGCCGGTAAGTGCCAGTTCCGGAAACACCAAAAGATCCACAGACTTTTCTTCCGCTTCCCGGAGCTTGGCGCATATTGCTTCCACATTCTTTTTTACATTTCCTACCTGCACCGGAGGTACGGCACAGGCGATCCGGATATAATCAGACATACACACCCTCCATATAGGCATTTTTCTAATCATACCATATTCTTTCCAATTTGCAAAGAAAAAACAGACAGAATGACCTTACATCATTCTGTCTGTTTGTATTATTGTACATCTGCAGCGGTGATACTTTCACCTGCCAGGACACGCTGTGCCAGTTCTGCCACCTGTGCCACTCTGTCCTTATTCAAGTACATAACATAGGCATAAGAACCGGGCATAGAATATGTCTTCTCACTGCCGCCGGTACCGGTGACCGCAATGCTCTGAATATTCCATTTTGCCATATCCCCCAGCTGCATCTTCACCAGCAGGCTGATATCATTGGTGGAAATATTCGTGGTGAACATTCCCTCCAGGCTGTTCATTATAGAGGTATATTTGGAAATAATGGTCGTACCGCTGGTCATTTTTTCCAGTACCGCCTTGATCACCTTCATCTGATTCTGTCCACGCCCGTTATCACCGCCGGAGACCCGGTAACGCTCCCGGGCAAACGCCAGTGCGCCGGCACCGTCCAGGTTATTTTCTCCCTTGCTGATATAGGTCGTGCCTGCTTTAAATGCCTGATCGGAATAGACTGTTACACCGCCAACGGCATCCACCAGGGTCTTAAAGCCGGTAAAGTTGATCTGTCCGTAATAATTCACATCCAAACCGTACAAGCCTTCCAGTGCTTCCATAGAGCAGTCCACACCGTACAGTCCGCAATGGGTGAGCTTATCATAGCGACCCTTACCTGCAGGATTGGGTACATAGGAATCCCGGGGGGTATTGATCAGCAGCACCTGCTTAGTCACAGGATTCACCACAGCCAGAATATTCACATCGCTGCGGCTGACATCCAAAGACAGGCTTCGGGTATCCGAGCCGCTGATATACACCACAAAAGGTGTATTGGTAATATTCTTTTCCGGATCCTTGGGTTCTGTTTCCTCTGTCGGCTGGGTAGGTTCTTCCTCTTCCAGTTCGGTCAGGGGAATGGTCAGCAGAATCTTCACGTTTTCAGAGAAATCCTCATATTCCTCTTCCTCCATCAAAATTGCCACGCTGACACCGTTCATAATCACTGCGTCCACATCCCCGGTATAAAGGGCATTGGCAAGCTCCGTAAAGGTCTCATAGGAGGTCATAGCCATTTCCTTGCCCAGTTGGGTATTGATCAGCTCCACTGCCATTTCCGTGTGCTCGATATCATAGTCCTGCACCAAACCGAAGGGATAATCTGCCGCATCGGCAAGCACCTGTGCCCGGTCATCTGCACGAACCAGTACATACATATTCCGGGTGTTTGTATTAGCGGTAGGCGTCGTCACCGTATTGATGGTGTCGTGTGCCTCCGTTACCACCTTGGTAACCAACGCACAGCCGCAGACGATCACCAATGCCAAAACCGAAGCAAATACTCTGCGCACCGTTCCAACTTTTTTCTCTTTTCCCGGAAGAAACAGAAGCAGACCCGTTCCGGCAGCAAACAGAACAAACATACCGATGATCACTGCTGCATAAGCACCGGGAAGCATATCCATCCGCAGGATCGCAATTGCGGTCATCAGTTCCGCAATGATCAGCATCAGCAGCACTGCCGCAGAGAGGATCACATATACTTTCTTCGTATCCTTCATTTGTATCATTCCTTTTCTCAGATACCGGCAAGTGCTTTCAGCTCTTGTGCCAGATCGGTAGCTTCCCAGGGCAGATTCCGGACACCAAAATGGCCTTCCCGGGCAGTTGCGCTATAGATAGGACGGCGCAGCTGCAGCTTCTTTATAATGCCGCCGGGTGTAAGGTCACAGGTTTTCCGCAAAAGGGCAGTCATCTGTTCATCAGCGATCACACCGGTGCCATAGCTGTCCACCCGGACAGAAACCGGTTCTGCTACACCGATGGCATATGCCAGCTGCACCTGTACCTGGGTCGCCAGCCCCGCTGCCACCAGGTTCTTTGCCATATACCGTGCCATATACGCACCACTTCTGTCCACCTTGGTGGGATCCTTACCGGAGAAGGCACCGCCACCGTGGGAGAAGTAACCGCCATAGGTATCCACAATGATCTTTCTGCCGGTGCGACCGGTATCTCCGTCCGGTCCGCCAATAACGAACTTTCCGGTGGGATTGATATGGATATTTGCCACATCGGCAATATCAAAGCCGTACTGCTTCAGAACAGGTGCGATCACACCCTCCCGGATATACCGGCGCAGCTCACTGATGGTAAAGTCCTCGGTGTGCATAACAGACACCACCACGGTATCAATGCCAACCACATTGCCCTTTTCATCAAACTCCACAGAAACCTGGGTCTTACCATCGGGACGGAGCAGATCATTGCTCTCCACACACTGTGTCAGCCGATTGGACAGGGCACGGGACAGTGCCACAGGCAGAGGCATCAGCTCCGGTGTCTGGGTGCAGGCACCGCCAAACATCATACCCTGGTCACCGGCACCACCCACTTCATCATTGGTGCCCATAGCAATATCCGCAGACTGGGTATGGACCTTGCACAAAACCTGGACAGTATCGGCACTGAAGCCGGTATTGGGGTCGGTATAACCGATGGAACGGATCACTTCCCGGGCAATGGCTTCGTAATTCACCTTTGCCAGGGTGGTGACCTCACCGCAGATCACACAGAAGACTGTGGTGACCATCACCTCGCAGGCAACACGGGAGTTGGGATCCTGCGCCAGGCAGGCATCCAAAATGGCATCGGAAATGGCATCCGCCACTTTATCCGGATGACCGCAGGTAACACATTCAGAAGTAAACAGTCTTTTTTCCATAACACGATCCTTCTCATTTCATTAAAAATACCGCACACCGAGGGACTCGATGTGCGATATATCGAATCCTCATCTTTCGTTGCCGCCGGATTTGGCACCTTGTAAAAACAGGTTGCCGGGTTTCATCGGGCCGTTCCCTCCACCGCTCTTGATAAGGCTAGTATGCAGTTCTCGTTTATTCTACTCTTTTTTCTCAAAAAGTCAACAGTTTTTTCCGGGTTTTCCCTGCAATTTACAAACTTTTTACTTCTATCTCAAAATCCGTACACGGTAGAAATACAAATGTTTAAATCTGCGGCAAAATGGTCTTTAGTGCCTCCAAAAGCACATCCCCGGAGCAGGTCTGCCTGTCCACCAAATGCAGATCGTACAGTGCTCCGTCTGCCTCCCAGTAGGCATTCATAGAGGCATACTCGCCTGTTTCCACAGGCAGTACTGCCAGTACGGTATGTCCGGAGCCGGTGCGCATATACTGGGACGCAAACTGCCGGTAGCCCGAGTAAATAGCACCGGTGCTATATTCTCTTGCCGTAGGAACTACCGTTGCTGTCAAGCTGATATCCACCTTATCCAGCCGGTAACCGCCCCGAAGAGTGATCTGACTGATCTGCCGGTTTGTTGCCGCATTGGCATACACCGTCACTCTGTTTGCAGGCACCTCCGGATCTGTACTCTCACTGCCGAAATAGGGCAGGATCTCCAAGCCTTCCACCTGTGCCAAAGGATTTTGAATAGGAAGTCCCAGCATTTGGGTGCATTGCTCCCAGGAATCCCGGGTCAGGTACACCGTGCCCCACAGATGACTGGACTGCATTTGTTCCATCACAGAGAGGCTGTCATAATGCTCCCACTCTTCGTTCACCTTTTGGAGCACTTCCTGTGTCAAACCGGAAAAATCCATTCCCGGCAGCCAGGTCTGAAACATATAGGAAGATTCCTCTTCCGTGGATGATATGCTTGTGATCACCGGTTCACCGGGGGTCCATTCCACAATATCCTCCGTACCGTAGCCGCCCCAAAACAATTCCTTTGCTTTCTCCCAGTCTGTGATACCGGCATAGCCACCGGTCTTTTGTAGCGGGATCACCGCAATCATATTCTTTGGCAGCTGATAGGACAAGACGATCTGCTGCATCACCGGGATCGGAACACCTACCAGCGCATCCAGTTCCTCCTGTGTATACCCCATATTCCGTCCCGGAAGCAACCCGCACAGGAAGTCTCCTGCCTGGGGCTGCCACAGGTACACGCCCAACCCTTTCCCTGTTCTCAATCCAAAATACTGGGGGTACTGCTTCTTCAGATTTGCCAGCATATCCGGGGACTGGTGCTGACTTTGATATTGAAGCGCTTTGGGATAGCAGAGCTTCAGTAGCTCTTCTCCATTGGCAGCATCATCCAGTGCGATGTCCACCACATTTTCCGGAAACTTCTTCAGAATACTCTCTTTATAGTTTCCCGGCTCCGGCTCCCAATGCTCTGTCAAAGAATATCCACCATAGGGGTCTACGGAGAACGTCAGCACAGCCGGAGAATAGCTGCCTTCTCCTTCCTCCACGGTCATACCTTCCACATTGTAGCGCATATGCAGATACACCAAATACACCGTTACCAGATTGGTAGGCTCATTACTTCCTGCCAGGGGTGTGCCGCTCACCTCTTCCTTTGCCAGGATTTTATGGCTTTCCACCTGGAGCAAGCCGTCCGGTTTTTCCTTCCGGTAATGGGACAGGATCGCTGCGGAAACTGCTTTATCCAAAGGAGTTTCCTCCTCTTTGAGCAGCGGCACGGATTCTGTTTCTCCCAGGGTTTCACCGGCATTGGCACCGTATTTTATATAGTTGATCTCATTGAGTATCACGTTAAAGCTCACTTCACAGTCCATTTGCCACAAAGCGCGGAATACATCGGTAGCAATATAGATCCACAACCGGGTATCCGGTCCCAAGCCCCGCGCCTTTACCGCATCCTCATAAACATTTTCCCCGCAATAGAGACTGGTATTGGCGATTTGAAAGCTGTTACTGGAAGTTCCGTCATCTTCCATCGTATAAGGATAGTAAATCTTTCCACTGTCCTTTGACAGATCGTAATGACAATCCACCGTTACATACAGCCAGTCCTGCCCTTCGTTGGCATACCGCACCTGCTGCAAATAAAACTCTGTGGCACCCACGCTGCCAACCCGGATCCCGTTATCCTCCCAGGTACATCCTTTTTC
Source organism: Faecousia sp. (assembly GCA_045540795.1). Classification (GTDB taxonomy): domain Bacteria; phylum Bacillota; class Clostridia; order Oscillospirales; family Oscillospiraceae; genus Faecousia. The sequence goes on from JAZQHW010000070.1 coordinate 10,010, forward strand.
TGAGAACACAGTTTCCGGCAGTTCCTTTGTGGGAATGGTCAATTTGACTGTCTGTGTACGCTGCTGGCACAAATAGCCCTTTCCCAGGATATCCGCCACTTCGTTTTCCACAGGATCTGTCAAAAGACACACCGCTGCCGCCGCACAAAGAACGCCGGCAAGGATGCTTACCCATATCAACGGCTTTTTCCATTTTGCCAGGTTCCGGATCCGTCCGCCGGTATCTCCTTCTCCAAAAGCAAGAGGCGTAATGGCAACACCCCGACGACCCGTAGCCAGCTTCAGCAGAGATGCGGCATAATCGCTGCGGATCTCACTTCCCAGCTTTCTGATCACCGCTTCATCGCAGCTCATTTCCATATCCTTACAGAACAGGCGGTATGCCAGCCACACCAAGGGGTTAAACCAATGAAGTGTCAGCGCCAAATAGGCAATGAGCTTTATTACAGGATCACCCCTCCGAATATGATGCTTCTCGTGGGCAAGGATATATGTCCGCTCCGCCGGGGGCAATTGGGATGGTAAATAGATCCGGGGACGGAACAAGCCTAACACAAAGGGTGATTGGATATGATCTGTTAAATAAATGTTCCCCTCTATAGCCATAGAGCCAATGAGTTTTCTCCGCAGACGAAGATATACCATCAGACTATAGACCACCATCACCAGCAAGCCTGCCAGCCAAACATACTGACCAAACAGGATCCAAACATCCTCCCAGGGCACAGACACTGTTTGCTCCTTGCCTGTATCATCCATAATCTGGGTATGGACAAGCTGATGATCTACGCCGCCATTGAGGACATCTCCCACCGCCTGGTATGCCGCCACACCGGCAGAAAGCACACTCACCGGTGTATCCGTAAGGGTATAGCTTTGGGAAACCGGCTCCAGTTTAGGCACGATACTTACCGGTGCTTCCAGGGTAACCGGGCAGAGCAGTCGAAACAGCACCACGCCCCACAGGGCATAAGAAAACACCTTGGGTGCTCCCTTCAACAAAAGGCGGATCAGCAGAACCGCACCAATGACGATACTGCCCTGGGCGGTCATATCTAAAATCTGCATAAACACCTGATCCAGCATATCCTCACCCCCTCATAGAATCAATGACCCGTTTCAGCTCCTCGATCTCCTCCTGAGAAAGTTTCTTCCGGGTACCGAAAGCTGTCAAAAAGGCAGGCAGAGAGCCGGCAAAGGTCTCCTCCACAAACTGCTCACTTTGCAGTCCGTGAAACTCCTCCCGGCAGATCTTAGCCGTGACCGTCCCCTTCTCGTTTTGGAAGATACCCCGGTCACACAGACGCTTCAACACCGTATAGGTGGTAGATTTCTTCCACCCCAAAGCCTGCTCTGCCAGCTCCGCAAGGCGCCGGGAGGAAAGCGGCTCATTGTTCCAGATGATATCCGCAAATCGGGATTCCACTTCGCCTAATTTCGCTTCGATCATTTTTGTCTCCTCCATTCTACTGTTTGTAGACTAACTATAGTCTACAAACAGTAGACCATTTTGTCAACCCCTATTTTGCAAAAAAAGAAGGCGCACTTGACGCCTTCTTTTCGTTTATATATCTTCTGCCAAAACTCTGCGTTTTTTCCAGATACCGGAGAGGAAGTAAATAAGACCCGGAATCGCGCAGCCGTAGGCGGCGACACCGTAACCCAGCACAAAGCCGTAGAAGCCCCAATTCAGGAAAATACCGAACAGCCAACTCAAGCCGATCCGCAGGACCACACCGTCCAAAAGTGCCAGCACCATACTCAGCCGGGCATTGCCGATGCCCTGAATAAATGCACCGGTGCCACGCATTACTGCCAGTGCCGGGAACATCCACAAAATTGCCTTCACAAAGGTAGCAGACATTTCGTGAACCAGCGGGTCATCAGAGAAGAGCATAAACAATTCCTTGCTAAACAGTGCATACACAGTCATAAAGGTGACTGTCAGGATGCCGGAAAAGACCCACGCCCAATGGACAACCTTCACTGCCCGCTTTGGCTTATTGGCAGCCACATTCTGACTGATCATAGGCAATGCCGCAAACTGGATGCCCTGGGAAACCTTATTGGAGATATCGTCGATCCGGACACCGACACCAAAGGTAGCCGACGCCACCACACCCACATCGTTGACCATTGCGTTCACAAAGAGCATAGACAGGTTGATACAACCGGACTGGATCGCCATCGGTGTGCCCAATGCCATGATCATTTTTGTATAGTGACCGTCCAGGGCAAAGCTTTCCTTTTGGAAATCAAAGCCGAAGCTCTCCTTATTCTTAAACAAATAAAACAGAGAGAACAGGAAGGATACTGCCTGACCGATAATGGTTGCCCAGGCAGCACCTGCCACCTCCCAGCCTAGAATACCGGTAAACAAAATATCCAGCACCAGATTAACCGCCGAAGCAATACCAACAAACAGGAAGGGTCGTTTAGAATCGCCCATTCCCCGGAGGACTGCAGAGACCATATTATAGCCGGCGGTAAATACCAGTCCCGCTGCGCAGATGATCAGATAGTCCATTGCAAACTGATAGGATTCCGCAGGAATGTTCATTGCCTGCATAATAGGCTTACGGAACAGAAGAATGCCTGCAGAGAGTACCACAGCCATCAGCACGATCAAACTGAACAGAGTACCAATGATCCGGTTCATTTCCTTCCGTTTTCCTGCACCCAGCGCCTGTGCCACCAGCACCTGACCGCCGTTGGAGAAGCCAAAGCACACCATCGTAGCAAAGTTTACGATCTGGCTGCTTTGTGCCACTGCCGATAAACCGGCTGTTCCCACGTACTTGCCTACGATCACCATATCCACGGTGCTGTAAAGCACCTGTAAGGCATTGGAAGCCATAAATGGCAAAGTGAACATCAAAAGCTGCTTTGCCACATTTCCCTGGGTAAAATCCCGGGATAATCGATTTCTTGCTGCCGTCACTTTTCTTCTTTCCTTTCTTTTTCCAGCCGTACCCGCCAAAGTCCCATGGTCAGCTTCAAAAACACGCTTCTGTAGGCTACCGGCTCCAATTCTTTTTTGGTGGACAGGACCCGGAATTTACCGCCTACTTCCCACACGTTCCATCCGGTATCATAAATGCCGTTTTTCTCATAAAACTGCATCCGTTTGATCCGTTCCGGATAATTGGGGGCATCTTCCAGCAGCGGTTCTACATTCAGTACCAGCATAGGATATTGTTCCTTTAATTGGGACAGGATCCGGGATCCCCAGCCTTTGCCACGCAGCTCCGGAGCAATGGCAAAGAACAGAAGAAAATACATCTGCGCTGTCGTCACCGAAGCGGTAAATCCTACAAAACGATCCTCTGCCACAAAAGCCGTAATATCAATTCCCTTTCGCCGGGCATTTAACCGCAGGAGCCACCAAGGGAGCCGCTCTTCCTTTGGAAACGCCTGATAATACAAAGCCTTTATCCGCTTTTCCAGTTCCGGACTGCTTCCCACATCTACTTGTTTCAGTTCCATAGTACACCTTCTTTATTCATACCGGATTATTATAGCTCTGTAATCTTGTTTTTTCAAGAGAAAGAACCTCATTCCTCCTTAAAAAGTGCTGCTTTGCAGGGGTTTTCTTGACTTTCCCCGGTGTCTGTGATAAAGTACATCCGGAATAAAGAAAGAGGAGATTGGTTATGAAAAAAGGAAATCCCTGGGCTCTGCTCCCTATTGGTGTATTCTTATTGCTTTATCTGGGACTGGGTCTGTTATTTGAGTACGGTATGAAGATCCCTATGGGGTTTTACAATGTGCCCATCATCATTGCTTTTTTGGCTGCTATTTTAGTCGCCTGTCTGCAAAACCGGGCACTGAGCTTTGATCAAAAGCTGGAGCTGATGGGTCATGGTGTAGGTGATAAGAATATTATCACGATGCTGCTGATCTTCCTGGTGGCAGGCGCTTTCGTAGGTGTCGTGGGCAGATCCTCCGCCCAGAGTGTTGCCTACTTTATGCTCTCACTGATCCCGGCACAGTTCTCCGTTGCCGTTCTGTTTGTGGTTGCCTGCTTTGTTTCCACCGCTATGGGCACTTCTGTCGGCACCATCACACTGATCGCCCCCATTGCTTTGGAGGTTTCCGCTGCCACCGGCTTTGATGCCGCACTGTGCGTTGGCACTGTGGTTGGCGGTGCTATGTTTGGCGATAACCTTTCCTTCATTTCCGACACTACCATTGCCGCCTGTAACGGTCAGGGCTGCGCAATGAAGGATAAGTTCCGGGGCAACTTTGCCATTGCCCTGCCTGCCGCACTGGCTACCATCGCCCTGGTGATCCTGATGACCCTGGGCAAGGATGTCAATGCCGTAACCGGCGAATACAACCTTCTGCTGCTGATCCCCTATCTGCTGGTGCTGGTAGGCGGTATTATCGGCATCAATGTATTTGTGGTGCTTCTGTTTGGTATCCTTTCCGGCAGCATCATTATGCTTGCCACCGGACAGACTGCCATTACCGATCTTCTTGCCAATATGGGTTCCGGTGCTGCCGGTATGTTTGAGACCAGTATGGTGGCAATTCTGGTGGCTGCCCTCTGTGCACTGATCCGGAATTACGGCGGTTTCGATGCCCTTTTGTACTTCATTCGCCGGGTGTTCCGGGGCAACAAGGGAGGTCAGCTGGGTGTCGGTCTTTTGGTAGGTGCTATGGACGTGGCAACTGCCAACAACACCGTTGCCATCGTGATCGCCAACCCCATTGCCAAGGATATGAGCGCAGAGTACAACATCACACCCCAGCGCACCGCTTGCCTGCTGGATACCTTCTCCTGCATTTTCCAGGGT
>JAZQHW010000071.1:0-3654 GCA_045540795.1 Faecousia sp.
GGGGGTGTAACAAATTTAACCGCCAAGATATGCTTTTCGAACTTCGTCACTAACAGCCAGTTCAGCACCGGTTCCACTCAAAGTAATCGATCCGGTTTCCAGAACATAGGCACGGTCAGCGATCTTCAATGCTTTATTCGCATTCTGCTCAACCAATAAGATAGTTGTTCCTGCCTTGTGGAGTTCTTTAATAATATCAAAGATTTGATCCACCAGGATAGGAGCAAGACCCATGGAAGGTTCATCCAGCATAAGAAGCTTCGGGTGACTCATCAACGCACGGCTCATAGCCAGCATCTGTTGCTCACCACCGGAGAGTGTACCAGCAATTTGCTTTCTCCGTTCCTTCAAACGGGGAAACAGCGTGTACATACGCGCCAAATCTTCCTTGGAAACATCCTTCTTGGTAAATGCGCCCATTTCCAGATTATCCTGGACAGTCATTTGCAAGAAGATTCTTCTGCCTTCCGGTACATGTGCCAAACCGTGCCGAACAAGCTTATAGGCATCTGTATGCGCTATATTCTTTCCATCAAAAATGATGGAACCGGTTCGGGGATGAAGTAATCCGGAGACTGTTTTCAAAATTGTACTCTTACCTGCGCCGTTGGCACCGATCAGTGCGACAATTTCTCCTTCTCCAACTTCAAAGGAAACACCTTTTACCGCATGGATAGCACCGTAATAAACGTGCATATCATCGACTTTCAGAATCGTACTCATATTACTCTTCCTCCTTCTTGCCGAGATATGCCTCGATAACAGCAGGATTGGACTTGATCTGCTCCGGTGTACCCTTGGCAATGATCCGTCCGTAGTTCACAACAACAATGCCTTCACAAACGTTCATAACCAGGTTCATATCATGTTCGATAAGGAAAATAGCAATTTGGAAGGTATCACGGATTCGACGGATCTGATGCATCAGTTCTTCTGTTTCAGTGGGGTTCATACCGGCAGCAGGCTCATCCAAAAGAATAATGGAAGGATTCGTTGCCAAAGCACGAACAATCTCCAAGCGACGCTGAACACCATAAGGCAGTGCACCGGCTTTCTTATCCGCAACATCTGCCAAACCCATAAAGTCCAGCAGTTCCATTGCACTCTCATTTGCCTGCTTCTCTGCCTTGAAATAGGGCGGCAAACGAAGCAAACTGGACGCAAAGCCACAGCGAATAGAATTATGCATACCGACTTTAACGTTTTCCAATGCGGTCATATCCGTAAATAGACGGATATTCTGGAAGGTTCTGGCAACACCTAAACGATTAACTTTCGCTGTTGTCATACCCTTGGTATTGATACCGTTAACCAGAATGCTACCACGGGTCGGCTGGTACACACTGGTAAGCAAATTAAAGATCGTTGTTTTACCGGCACCGTTAGGACCGATCAAGCCGGAGATCTCAGTAGGTCCAATCGTCATATTGAAGCCGTCAACGGCAGTCAAGCCGCCAAAATCAATGCCCAAATTCCGGACATCCAAAACAGGCAGCTTACCCAGGTCCTGCTCGCGGTGGAGGTTCTTACTGATAACCTCGACCATTTTACGGGAATAATTATCAGCCATTACCTTCCACCTCCTGTTCATCATAAGTTTTGTGGAACATTTTCCGAATCTGAGTCTTGATCCACACGGTAATAACTTCCATAGTCTGCTTGACCTTAGGAGACCAGGTAAACAACATAACTACAATCAAAACAACTGCATAAATGATCATACGCAGATCCTGAAGCTCACGGAGAAGCTCAGGTACCAGATACAACACTGTTGCCGAAATAACAGAACCCAGGATATTACCCATACCGCCAAGAACAACAAACACCAGGATATCAATGGAGGTATTGAAGTCAAACTTGGATGCAGTAATGCTGGAATAATTCAATCCATACAACGCACCTGCCATACCTGCCAGGAAGGCAGAGGTAACAAATGCTTTCAGTTTAAAAGCCGTTACATTAATGCCCACAGATTCCGCGGCAATACGATTATCCCGGATTGCTTTGATTGCTCTGCCCTCTTTGGAATTGATCAGATTCAAAACCACAAAAAGCGTGAACAGGATCAGCACAAAACCTGCAGAAAAAGTCGCAATTTTTTGAACGCCGGTGGCACCCATAGGTCCTTTTAAAATCATTTTACCGGCTTCACCCAAATTGATTCCCTCAGAGGTGAAAGCAATCTGAATACCGTTTACATCTTTTCCAACATAGAGGTTTCCGAAAATATTCTTCAGAATTTCACCAAATGCCAATGTGACGATAGCAAGATAGTCACCACGAAGTCTGAGAACAGGAATACCAACGATGACACCGGCAACACCTGCCAAAATGCCACCGCAAACCATAGCCAATACTAAACGGATTATCTCATTATCGATCACACCGCGGAACAAGCCGGAAACCACAACACCGGTAAACGCGCCAACACCCATAAATCCGGCATGTCCCAAACTAAGCTCACCGGATATGCCAACCACAAGGTTCAAAGAAACAGCCAGGACAACATAAACACAAATTGGGATCAAGAAACCCTGCAAAGACTTGGTCAGCATTCCCTGGGCAGACAACGTTTGAAAAACGATGAATGCAGCAATAACAATAGCATAGGTGATGAAATTAACCAGTCTGTTTTTACGTTCACTTTTTAACTTCATACCCACACCTTACACTTTCTCCTGCACAGTTTTACCAAGCAAACCGGCAGGCTTTACCAGCAGGACGACGATCAGCACCAAAAACACGATAGCGTCACTAAACTGGGAGGACAGATAAACCTTACTGAAGGTTTCAATAACACCAAGCAGAATTCCGCCAAGCATAGCGCCGGGAATCGAGCCAATTCCACCAAAGACTGCTGCGGTAAATGCACGGATACCGGGCATAGAACCGATGGTAGGAAGCAATGTTGGAACAGTAGAACACAACAAAACACCTGCAATAGCAGCCAACGCAGAACCGATTGCAAATGTTGTGGAAATCGTACGGTTTACATTGATGCCCATAAGCTGTGCTGCGTCACGATCCTCAGAAACTGCACGCATTGCTTTACCGGTCTTGGTCTTGGTGGTAAACAGATGCAGACCTACCATAATCAAAGCAGATGCCAAGATGGTCACGATCACTTCACCGGTGATGGTAAGCTGACCGCCAAACAGGCTCAAAGGCTTAAATGTAACAACACTTGTAAAATTCTTCGGTGTTGCGCCCCAAATCAACTGCGCTGCATTCTGCAGAAAATAGCTGACACCGATAGCAGTAATCAAAACAGCAAGGCTGGAGGTTCCCCGCAACGGCTTATATGCCAATCCTTCAATTACGATACCCAGAACAGTACAAACCGCCATTGCCACGATCACGCTTACAATAGCAGGAAGTCCCAGATAACTGGTAACACAGTAGGACATATACGCACCCACCATAATCACATCACCGTGGGCAAAGTTCAGCATTTTAGCAATGCCGTAAACCATCGTATAACCCAAAGCAATTATGGCATAAACGGCACCAATACTGATACCGTTAACCAAATACTGTAAAAAACTCAAAATTATTTCCTCTCTTTCCCGACAGTCAATGACAGCATCTTATTTTAAGGTCCTCTCATCGACTGTCGCAACTATGAGAACTGCGAGACAGCCGGATGGGTTTTCC
>JAZQHW010000072.1:0-8853 GCA_045540795.1 Faecousia sp.
CACCACAGGTCAGGATCGCAGCCTCCTTTGTCTGCGCAGCAACGGATTCCAGAATGATATTATTACAGCCTTCTGCAAAAGAAACTGCATTTTTACTTCCTGTAAATTTCAGCTGCTGAAGCTTGGAATACCGGAAATACTCCAAAGAAATACCGCTGCCGCCCTCAAATGTCAGATCTGCCACACGGCAATCCCGGCAATTGGAAAACCGGATCTGGGGTGCATCTCCCAGTCCCTTAAGCTTACCGCCATTTCTACCCAGAATGAATATTTTATTTTGTTCGCCGCCTAAATCCCTTTTGATTCCTGCAAAACCATTCACAAAAGCCGTATCTTCTGCCTCTACCACTGCACCGTCCAAAATAACAGTAATACCGCTGGGCAGCTTTACAGGCTTTTTCAGGTGCCACGCAGAGCCGTCAGCTTTTCCGGCAATGGAAACCACACAAACATCCGTTTCCTTTGCCGCATCCACCGCAGCCTGGATCGCCCGGGTATCCTCCCCCAGAAATTCCTCTGGGGAGAAAAACAGTTTTTCTTCCATAATTATACCTCCTGGTGAAGGGTACGGAGCATGGACACCGCCAGCTGCGCTGCCTCCTCGCCTGTACCCGGCGCAAACCGGCACATATCCGCCTCATAACAACCGTGTTCAAATCCCCGGGCTGAGGGGATATAGGCATGTCCGCCGTTGGCACAGCTGAACACCAATGTCATACCGAAGGGAGATTCCTCCCGGACATACTTTCCGTTTGTATCAAACATCTCATAGGGCATGAACGCAAGACCCAGATCTCCGATCCGGCCCGCACCCAAATCCATCGTTGTGTGGGTAGGCATATCCGCCTTTGCGATGATAGCACCGGCATGATAGGCACTGTGGATCCCATAGGGCTGCCCGATCTGCATACATTTCCGGGCATCGTTGCTCTTTGTCCACTCCACTCTGACCTCTTTTGCCATCGGCACCAAATGGTCCTCCGTGTGATTCAGCCTGCAGGTAAGGGTCTCGATGGAGGCTGCCACGGTGCCGTGCTTCAGCGGTTGAAGATCCTTCATACCTGCCAGCACATACTCGCCCAACTGCTGTCCGTAGCAGTTGTGATCCCGTGTATCCATCTCCGTATCCATTCGGCTGCGGGAATTGACATTGCCTGCAGCTCCCAAAAAGAACACAAAATGCACATCCGCGTTTTCCTCTACATAGCTGCGGCAAGCGCCTACATAGTCCGCAGACAAGTAGGGTCTGTGGGCTCTACCGTATTCTGTGGCAATGGTACTGGCAAGGTTAGGATGCGCCTGCCAGTTCACCAGCAGAACATCCTTTCCGCCTTCACGCTGGAATCTCACCAGTCGGATCTCCTTATCCGCCTCTGACACATGGCAGCGGAGCTGCGCAGTTGTGGGATCACCAAAATTGTCACCTAAGATTGAACCGTTTTCCTGAATATAATGCCGAACATAATTCATGCCCTGGTTGTAGGTCCTGCCGCACCGCAGAACCGCGCTCTTGCGGTCAGCAAGCGCCTTCCCTGCAGTTTCCACCAGCAGAGATACCAGGTGATCTGCGTATCTTTGGATCGCAGGCAAATCCTTCTGCGCCATATCCGGTCCGGAATGGGTATGGGTGGCAGCGATCACGATAGACGGCACCGGGATCCCATACTTTTGGCAGATCTGTTCTCTCGCCTGCATACAGTAGGCATCTCTGGAGGAAACAATATCCAAAGAAAACAGCAGCATCGTGCTGTCCTTCTCATCGGTAATGGCAATGCAGGTAGCCATCAGCGGCTCCAATGCCCCCTGACTCATACGGGTCAGTGTATTGCCGTAACCGGCAAGGGGGACGGATTCCTCCGGTGTAATATCTGCCCGGGCATATCCAACACGTAACTTTTCTCCCATAATCGTTACCTCCTTTTGTGATATAGTCCAATCATACCACAACTTTTGTATCTGCGCTATCTAACAATACGAATGCGCTTTCGTTTTTTTCGAAGTGTCTGCTGTTTACTTTCTTCAAGTCCCTTGTTATAATCGGAATAAAGGAGGGGATCTTATGACCTTGCAGCAGCTACAGTATTTAATGGAAGTTTATCGCACCGGCTCTATCTCCGGCGCGGCAAAACGGCTGTTTTTATCTCAGTCCAGTCTCAGTGCAGCGATCAGCTCTCTGGAGAGCGAGCTGGGCTACCCGGTGTTTCTCCGGCAAAAAAGCGGCATGACCCCTACCGTTCAGGGTGCCCACGTTCTGGAGCAGGCCGCCCGGATCTGCGAAAGCTACCAGGCAATGCTCGCCCCTGTCAGCGAGCAAAGGCGCAGCATCCGCATCAGCTGCCCGGAGTATGCGCCTCTGGACAAGGCCTTTGTGTCGCTGGTGGAAGCGCTGCCGAACACGGTTTTTTCCGTGAATGCCTTCCCCACCGGCGCAGCCGTCCAAAAGCTGGCAGCCCTGGAGCTGGACATGGCGGTGCTGATGAACCATGCATCCACAATCCTTTCGGTGGAGACCCTGCTTCGCTCCAAGGGACTGGAGTGGCAGCGGCTGGCAACCATTCCCGTGTACATCCACATCGGTCCGGGACACCGACTGTATCACAAGCCGCAGATCCTCCCCCAGGAGCTGGCAGAGGATCTCTTTGCCGACGATATTCAAGACCCCCTGGTGCATAACGATTTTCTGAAGGGCGTTCTGCGTTTAAGCCCTCAGCGCACCGTATCTGTCAAAAGCAGCGCTGCCCGGGAGCTGCTGGTCTCCAAAGGACTGGCCTACACCATCGGCGCAAAGCACCCAGCTTCCGGAAAGGGCATCCGCAACATCCCCATCAAGGATGTTTCTTACATCATCACCTTGGCAAGTAACCCTCTTGCAAGCCTCCCCGGGGAGATAGAAGCCCTCAGCCGTCTGATCCGTCAGGCCCTTTCCGACGATTCTATTTAGAGAAGGAGCATACCTATGAACGATATTCTCTTAGGTTTTTCCAGAAAAGATATTTCTCCCGATTTCCCCCACTGCCTCTCCGGCTACGGCGATGACCCCACCCGTCCCATAGAGGGGATCTTGGACAGAGTCTACGGCACATGCCTCGCCATAACCGACGCCCAGGGGCAGACCGTTCTGCTGTACTCCCTGGATCTTCTGCTGGTGAACGTGGCAGGTATGGAGGCGCTGCGCCCCGGTGTGTCTGAAAAAACCGGCATCCCCGATACCCATATTTTCTTTGCCGCTACCCACACCCACGCAGGCCCGACCCTAAACACCTCCGTTCCCAGCACCCAGCGTTATATAGAATTTCTCACCCAGCAGCTTTGTCTTGCTGCGGAGGAGGCATTGGCTGACCGTGTCCCCACCCAAATGCTTATGGGCGGCGCAGATACGGAAAAGCTGAATTTCGTCCGGCATTACATCACCTCCGCCGGTACTTATATGGGGGACAATTTCGGTGACCGTGTCCATCCCGTCGTTGCCCATACCGCCCCTGCCGACCCCCGGATCCAGCTGGTACGCTTTGTTCGTGACGGCAAGGCAGATGTGATCCTCATGAACTGGCAGGCCCACGGCAAAATGAGCAGTACCATCAATTCTGGGTTTGGCAGAACCCACCGCCGTCATCTCAGTGCCGACTTCATCGGCTACGCCCGGAACGCTCTGGAGCAGCAGGCCGGCGCATTGGTGATCTACTTCTCCGGAGCGGCAGGCAACCTGAATCCGGATAGCCGCATTGAAGCAGAAATGCCCACAAAAAACCCGGCAGAATTTGGCGCTCAGCTGGCGGAGTTCGCCCTGAAGGGGCTAAGGGATATGCAGCCGCTCTCCGGCGGCGCTGTTCGCTGCAGCCGCAAAACCCTTTGGGCAGCGATCGATCATTCCGATGATGACAAAATCAACATCGCCAAAGAGGTGTGGGAGATGTGGTCAAAGGATCAGGAGAAATCCCGGGAGCTGGCAGCCAAACACGGCTTCCACAGCCCCTTTGACACCCGTGCGATCATTAACCGTTACAACTCCGGGGACCGGAAAGAGATCGAGCTGAACACCCTCACCATCGGCCAACTGGCCTTTGCCGCCGCCCCCTATGAGATGTTCTGCGAAAACGGCAAGCACATCAAAGACAATGCCCCCTTCCCCATGACCGTAATTATGAGCTGCTGCAACGGCTACCACAGCTACCTCGCCTCAGACCGCACCTTTGAACACGGCGGCTATGAGGTGGCATCCCGGAGCTATGTCCGTGGCACAGCAGAAAAAATGGCCGAAGCCCTGACAGACATGCTCCAAAGCAAATAAGCTTTTTCAAGCCCAGCAATTCCGATTTATCAGTGAGTTGGATTCCCCCTCGTAGGGGGCGATGCCCACATCGGCCCGGGACACCGGCTCTACAACAAAAAAGAGATCCTCCCTCAGGAACTGGAAGAAGATCTCTTTGCCGACAATATTCATGATCCGCTGGTGGGTAACGAATTCTTAAAAGGCGTCTTATCCCTGTCTCCGGAGCAAACTGTTTCCGTAAAAAGTGCCTATACACGTGACCTTTTAGTGGCAAAAGGACTGGCCTTCACCATCGGTGCCGGCGCACCAAAAGCCGTTGCCGAAGCCTATAAATTCCGGACTATCCCTCTGGAAAATATTTTCTACGCAATTACCGTTGTGACTAACCCTCTGCGCCCGGTCCGTCCGGAGGTGGAAACATACATTTCCCTGATCCATAAACAATTCCAGAAATAAGCCATCGTCCAATGCCCTTGCTGCAACAGAAGCTGCTTTTGAGGATATGCTGGCCTGAGAAAACAACGTCCCCCATAAACCCGTTTTGCACGGATTTATGGGGGATGTTTCATTCTTCAAAAAGCAGGCGGAAATAGTCTGTATCCAAAACACCGGCGCAATAAGTCATTTTATTCCGCACCGTTGCCTTTATCGCATCCACATACCCTTCCGGGATCACGGTATTTTCACTTACCGGTACAAATTCCCCCCGGGACGCATAGTAGGTGCCCAGTTCTGTTTTCCAATCATACGCAGTATTAAACACCAACGCAGGCGCATCGGAGAACACATCCCGTCCCACAAAAAGCCGGGAATCGAATTCCGTGCCGAACAAATTGGAAAGCGTAGGCAGGATGTCCAGAGAGGATGTGGGCGTATCCACAATAATAGGCTCCATCTTTTCCAAACAACCGCTCCAAAGGATCAACCGTGAGTGATCTCTTCCAAAGTAATCCTCTACCCAACAGCCATACAGTTCTGACAGGTAGGGCATATTTCCTAAGGTCGCATCAGAATCCAATCCGTAAGGGAAATGGTCTGTGGAAATACAGATTACCGTGTCATCCGCAATCCCCGCTTTCTCCAGAGCTTCCACCAAATAAGTCAGCGCATCCTCCAGATCCAAATTAGCAGCAATATAGCCCTTGATCGTATCCGAGCAATTCAAATCTGCCACCCGGTCCCAATGCTTAGCCGTCATATTATTACCCATTGGGGTATAGTTACTGTGTCCGCTGACGGTCATATAATAGACATTAAAAGGCTGCTTATCAATAAAAGTGGGCACCGTTCCTGTGAACATCTCATAGTCGCTTTGAGGCCAGCTTTTTGTCACATATTCCTCCATACCGTTACCGTAACCCATAAAGCCATCGGAATAACCTAAATTGGTATGGGTCAGATTCCGGTCATAATAGGTATAGGAATTATTATGAAACGCTTTTCCATAGTATCCCAGGCGGTCAAGCTGACTTCCCATTGTAAAGTAATTCAAATTATCTGCCGTATTCTTAAAGGACTTTCCTCCGGCAGTTGGCAGCATACTGAATATATTCTGATACTCACCACCGGTGGTACCGGCACTTGCCGGTTGGTAATAGTCGGTAAACTGAATACCCTTGGTTGCCAGGCGGTATAGAGTAGGTGTAAGAATGGGATCGATCAGTTCGGCACTGAATGCTTCAGCACTGATCATAACAAGATTCTTTCCCCGGAACAAACCGGTATATTCATTTTCCTTTGTAGGTGTCAGGCTACTGACGTAAGCATTCAATTCCTTCTGCTTGCTTGTCGCAGAATTATTCAATACTTCAAAGTCAATGTCCAGAATATGATCGTGGTACACCACCGGCGGTTCTGTAGTTTCTGTGGGTTCTGTGGTTTTCTCCACTGTTTCTGTAGGTGCCGTCGTTTGTGCAGGCTCGGTTACCACTGGGATCTGTGGTGTTTCAAAAGAATAGGACTTTTCAAACAGGTGGTCCTGCACATCCAGCCGTAACGCTGTGATCAAACCAAAGCCCGGAACAGCAGACTGAAAGCTATACTGACTGTAATATACCGGAGCGCTTAATGGATTGGTCAACAATAACGCAAGATTCAACCCATAGATCAGCAATGCACCCAAAACCGTGAAGCCTCTTCCCTTCCAGGTTGCCTGTCTGCTGCCGATAACCTTTCCCAGCACCAAATATACGACCACCGGGAGCAGCAGCAAAAGCACTACAACAATACCACCCTGAGCAAAGATCAAGTCTATCAATTCTGCAAAGTAGCTTGTCAACGCATCTCCGGCACCTCCGGTCATAGTATTGATGTCGTAAAACTGCTTAAATTGTTTATAGATCAAAAACTGCACAATATAAGCAAGACTCGTTCCCAAAAGCAGTAGACTTGCAATCAGCCGGTTGACCCATTCCTTCCGGAACATCGAGGAAAGTAAATATCCCACACTTCCGTAAGCCAGGCTAAACAGGATCGTATAGACATAGCCCATATGCAGCAAACTGCCTATTGCCGCAATACGGAATACGGTTTCCATATATACAAGGCTCAGGGCAAATACCAAGCCGAATACCCATCTGCGGCTATTTTCTCTTTCTTTCATAGATTCTCTCTCCGTGTCGTCAGAAAAAGGAGGTATTATCCAGATTGTACAATACCTCCGTTATTTCATTCCCGTTCTTTTTTTAAAAGGTTGGTTTTCCGCTCTTCGCCCTTTAAAAGTCTGCGTATATTTTCCCGGTGCATAAAGGTTGCCAATGCACTCATTGCTACACCACAGATAAGGGTCAGCCAATTATCATAGTGCAAAATTGCAAATCCTACACCAAAGGTGATCGCTGCCAGTACAGAACCTAAGGACACGTAATAGGTAGCAAAATAAGCCACTGCAAAGACAGTCAGGATCAGCAATGCGATCCGCCAGTCTACACAAAGAGCAATAAACAATCCACTTAGGATGCCTTTGCCACCCCGAAACCCTAAGAACACCGGGAACACGTGACCCAACATAACCGCAGCGCCACCCAATGCGGCGCCGGACTGGAAACCCAGTTCCGCTTTCAGCAAAACGCCACCCAAAACACAGGCAGCCACCGCCTTACCGGCATCAATAAAGATCACCAGCAGAGATCTTCCGGCACCGTAGTTTCTGATAAAATTGGTCAGTCCCGCATTTCCACTACCGTGGGTACGGACATCATCACCCATCAGCCGGGACACACAAACGGCGCCATTAAGATTACCTAACAGATATCCTGCAATAACTGTTATGAGCACTGCCCACCACATAGTTACTCCTCCTTATCGCCCTTTTGGCGAATGGTGATACGAACCGGGGTTCCCTTTAGTCCAAAAACTTCCCGGATCTGATTTTCCAAATACCGCTGATAGGAGAAATGGAACAGACGGGCATCATTACAGAAAATAACGAAGTGGGGCGGCTTGGTGCCTGCCTGGGTCATATAATAGATCTTCAGTCTGCGACCCTTGTCTGTAGGCGGCTGCACCCGGGATGTGGCTTCTGCCAAAATACTGTTCAGGGCACCTGTTGTAATACGGCTTGTATTCTGCTCGTACACCTGCTGGATCACGTTGAAAAGCTTATCCACCCTTTGACCGGTAAGTGCCGACAGAAATACCACAGGGGCATAGGTCATATAGCTTAGTCCATCCCGGACACCGGCTTCTTTATCCCGCATTGTGTTGGTTTCTTTATCCTCCACTGCGTCCCACTTGTTCACTACGATAATGGCAGCCTTACCTGCTTCGTGGACCAAGCCTGCGATCTTGGTATCCTGTTCGGTAACACCGTCATTGGCATCGATCAGGATCAGGCAGACATCTGACCGCTCAATGGCATTGATGGTACGCATATTGGAATACTTTTCGATTTGATCGTCCACCTTGCTTTTTCTGCGCATACCGGCGGTATCGATAAAGCAGTATTTACCGGTTTCATTTTCAAAGGGTGAATCGATAGCATCCCGGGTTGTACCGGCAATATTGGACACAATAACCCGTTCTTCGCCCAAGATGCGATTCAACAAGCTGGATTTACCCACATTGGGTTTACCCACGATGGCGACTTTGATCACATCGTCATCTTCCGCCTCTGCTGCCTCATCCGGCATATTTTCCAAACACCAGTCCAAAAGATCGCCAGTGCCGTGACCGTGGATAGCCGATACTTCAAACAGGTCACCAATACCAAGGCTATAGAACTCATAAACATCCGGATTCACAGGACCAACGGCATCGCATTTATTAACTGCCAGTGCCACAGGCTTGCCAGACTTCCGCAGCATTGTGGCAACATCCACATCCGCAGCCGTAACACCGGTACGCACATCTGCCACCATTACGATGCAATCTGCCAGTTCAATGCCGATCTCTGCCTGGCGGCGCATAAATTTCAACATATCGCTATCTGTGCCCGGCTCAATACCGCCGGTATCCACCACAGAAAAAGAGCGACCGCACCATTCACAATCGCCATAGATCCGATCCCGGGTAACACCGGGAGTATCTTCCACAATAGACGTTCTGTGACCGGTGAGTTTATTAAAGAGCATAGATTTGCCCAC
>JAZQHW010000073.1:0-2489 GCA_045540795.1 Faecousia sp.
CTAGCCGCAACCCATCCCCCTGACTAGCAGGAAAAAGTGGCTTAACTAGCGGCTTTTTCACCTTTTGGCAAGGGGACGAGAGAACCGTCCCCTTGTCCCCCTGCTTTTCAAAAGGGTTCACGCAAACCGTCCCCCTGTCCCGCTAAACTACCAAACAAATTCTTGCCATACATCAGATACTACTAAGTGAGGGTTTTTCTTGCCCCATATGAAATATCTCCATGATTCTTCAGCATCTTCACATGTAACAAAAACAACCCAATTACTTCCAAAATCCAACCAAAGGTCATTTTTGTCGCTTAGTGATACTCTCTTTACTTTAAGACCTATGATTCTCTGTATATCCGATTCGAATTTGTGTTTTTCCGTATTGCCATAATAAATTTTGTAACTTCCCCTGTTGGTTTTATCAATTACTTTAAAATCACAGAGAATGTGTAAATTGTGAAGGTAAATATTTCTTCTTTTTTGGTGATCAGTAATTTCTATTGATTCCCCAAAGCCAAAATCATACAGTTCTGTATCATGTGATTTGATTCCATAGCGCAGCGGTTTTCCAACAAGATTCTCAAGATAGGATAAGGCTTGCGCACGTGTACATTTTTCATCCATCTTAAATCCTCCGCATTATTTAATTTTGAATTTTGAAAAAATTTCAGCATATTCTTTAATTTCATGATAGCCAGAACCTGTCCTTGAATATTTATCGTGAATCATACGCTTAGTGCTTTTGGGAAGACCTTTTGTTGCATCTTTAAATTGTTTGTTTTGTGCCTTGTTACTTCTAGGAGTGTTTCCTTTATTTTTACCTATTCTTTCACGACCTCCAAAATTACGGTCATCATTATAGTAATTGTCATCAAAATCGTCGTCATCGTCATCATCGTCGTCATCATTATTGTTTGGTGTGGGAGACCCAGAACTTGTTACTTCATCAAGTATTTTTTCGGAGGTATCATCTTGACTTGTTGCAAACGCAACGATACCTAATACAACAAGCCCTCCAACATAGATGAAGTCCCCAATAGGAAGTGCCATGTCTACTGCGCAAAGACACCACATACTAGCAGACCACCACTCTAACGTTACAGTGGTTTGTCCGTTTCGATCTATAAAGTTTACAGGATTATTAAGGCAATACGCAAACATGTTATTGCCTGCGAATCCTTGCCCGGTAGATACTAGTGCATCCCCATTAATAAATCTACCCAATTCCGGGTCATAATATCTGCTCTGCAAATAATACAGTCCCGTCTCCCAATCGTAGACATATCCTCTGTATCTCAGGGGATTGTGCATACCCAAATTGGCAGCCATTGAGCCGGAGATAGTCAGGATATTACCCCAGGCATCGTAGGTATATTCCACCACCGGGTTTCCGGCAGTGTCCAGAATCGCCGTTACATCCCCTTGCAGATTGGTGGCGTACAGGTAGTTGACACCGGAATAGACCATCGCGAAGGGCACACCCTCCGGGGAGTAGGAGAAGTACAGGTTCTTCCCGGCTACAGACATATGGATCAGCTGACCGCCGCTGTAGCCATACTTGTAGGTGTCGGTGCCGTTGGTCCGCTGGGTCCGCAAGCCGTTGGCATCATAGGTAAACTGCCAGTCGGTTGCTTTCAGGCACATCCGCGCCACCCTGGAAACAAGGGTGGTACCGTTGACATCCGTCAGCTTGCACCGGTACAGGAAGCCGATCCGATACTCCGCGCCGGTTACCGTTAATGTATCGGTATTATAACCGGGAGAAGTGGAATTTGTCCAGTTCTTACCGCCGTTTGTGCTGACCTGCCACTGATAGGTCAAGCTGCTGCCTTCGGCAGTCAGGGTGATATCCTTACTTTGCCCGGCAACGATATAGATATCCTTCGGCTGATCTGTGATCTCGATCTCCGACAGGTACATCCGTACCACACCACTGTAGCCGACCCGGTTACTGCTATCGGTGAGCTTACACCGGTACCGGTAGCTCAGCCGTGTCTGGCTCACCGGCACAGTCATAGTTTTGGAGTTGTTGCCGGGAGAGGTACTGTTATTCCAACTGCTGCCGCCATCGGTGCTCACTTGCCACTGGTAAGACAGTCCGCTGCCTTTGCCTTCTACCGTGAATGTGGCAGGTTCGTTAATATCGCCGTAGAAATTCTCCGGCTGTTTGGTAATATGGATATGATGATAAATGATCTCTGC
Source organism: Faecousia sp. (assembly GCA_045540795.1). Taxonomy (GTDB): domain Bacteria; phylum Bacillota; class Clostridia; order Oscillospirales; family Oscillospiraceae; genus Faecousia. The sequence continues at coordinate 2,191 of JAZQHW010000073.1, forward strand.
CGGATTAGAGTACCAGGTTCTGCCCTGGGAGTCCGTTACGATACAGCGGTACTGGTTACCGTTCCGGGCTTCGGTCATTTCAACGGTTATGGTGCGGGTATGGCAGCCGTCTGCTCCGGAGGTAGCCCAAATAGTGGTGCCTGCAGGCAGCACCTGCCATTGATAGGTGGAATTTCCGTCTGCCGGGGGGGAGCGATGGGAGCGCCGCCAGTGGCGGAAGAAGCGACCTGAGCGAGTGACTGCGGTCGGTGAGCGACGCAGGCGTTCGCGCCAAGGAGAGCACCGGGCACCGCAACAGG
>JAZQHW010000074.1:0-3404 GCA_045540795.1 Faecousia sp.
GGTTATTCTTCCGCAGATGGGGCTTTGCCTCCATATTGCTGGTTGCAGTAATGCGTCCCACTTTTTCGGAAATGGATGATACATAGTTCAGGATTTCGTTTGTGATTGTAAAGGGTGGCTTGTAATCTTTCAAGAAAACACCTCCAACAACTTACGTATTATCTTGCGTACTAACTACCACTATTATACACCATTTGCGGCAGAACGCAATCGCAAATTTGTGCGCATCAGCTTAGGACCTAATATTTACACCAAACAAGGGTTGTGGTATACTAAGAAAAAGCGGGGTGACCTATTATGAAAGCAAAAGCTTTTCTTTCTGCGTTTACAGGTTTCTTATTTGGCCTAATCGGTTATTTTGTTTTGCTTTTATTAGACATTGATCAGCCTTTTCAACTCGCTGTTTTAAGCGGCTTACTTTTTGCTCTTCTACTTTTTCCTGTTTTAATTGTTTATGAACAAGCCATCAACAAGCGGTACAAGAAATTCGAAAAAGAGATTCTCTCCCCTGTCTTTCTTAAGGTCAACGGCAATTTCTATTTAGGCGGTAGTGATGTCAAAAACGGAAATATCTATTTCTGCGAAGACGGAATTGTCTGTATTTGTTTAGAGGACAAACCATACACAAAAGATGAAATCTTACTGCAAAACATCGATCATTTTCGATACACACCTACACAGCTAAGCATCTTCACTAATGATGAACGAATTTTTGTAATCACTTTACCCCAAACAGATCATATCATTGATATGTTAATACAAAAGGGCTGGATTCTACCTAGGTGATACTATGACAAGAACTGAATTTTTTAAATTATGTGAAAGCAACAGCATCTCAGCAAATCACATTCACTTTGAAAACTCTGTTGCAGACGGATACTATGTACTAAAAAACCACCACCGATGGGAAGTCTTTTATCGTGAACGTGGAAAAGATTACGATTGTGTCGGGTTTCCGTCGGAAAGTGACGCATTGATTTACCTTGCAGATAAACTGATGCGCAAGTGAGTGATATAAAATGATTGATCTACCAAAACGCAAACCGATCCGAATTGAAAATTACGATTATTCTACACCGGGAGCATATTTCATTACGGTCTGCACCGCAAACAGAGAGAAAATCTTATGGAACGGCGTAGGGGCGGATATTATCCGCCCGCGAAATGTGCCGTTATCCATAGCAGGCAAAATCGTGGAACAGGGTATTTTGCAGGTTGCGGAGCATTATGAAAATGTGGCTATTGACAAATATTGCATTATGCCCGACCACATACATATGATCCTGCGTATTGAATCGGACTTTGACGGGCGGATGATATCCGCCCCTACGATCAACATTGTAGGGGCGGTTATTAACCGCCCGTTATCATTTGGCATACCCAATAAATCAAGCCATACATCACAGACGCAGAAACACCGTACACGATTTATTGTAAACATCTTTGCACCAATGCCAAGGACAAAGCCCTCTGCTTGTGACAACTTACGACCTAGTATTTTTCTGCAGAATCAAAAAAGCGTGTGCTTTTTCAGTACACGCTTTTTGTCGTTTTATCTAGTTTGCTATTTGGGTAATATGCGTCGTTACACTCGGCATTGTGGCATCTTCATATCAAGAAATACGCCATTAGTCTCGGCGGAATAAGTCGCGCGTATAGACCTTCTCCGCCACATCGTCCAGTGCGCTGTCATAGCGATTAGCAATGATGGCTTTACACATAGATTTGAATTTCTCCAAATCGTTAACAACGCAACTTCCAAAGAAGGTTGTCCCGTCCTCAAGCGTTGGCTCATAGACTATTACTGTTGCGCCCTTTGCCTTGATCCGTTTCATAACACCCTGGATGGAACTCTGACGAAAGTTGTCGGAGTTTGCTTTCATCGTCAAGCGGTATACCCCAATAATCACACTCTTCTCCCGGTAAATATCCCAGGAGCTGTTAGCACCATAATACCCCGCCATTTCCAACACCCGATCCGCGATAAAATCCTTTCGGGTTCGGTTGCTCTCTACAATAGCTCTAATCAGATTCTCCGGCACACCCTCGTAATTGGCCAAAAGCTGCTTGGTGTCCTTAGGCAGGCAGTAGCCACCGTAGCCAAAACTGGGGTTGTTGTAATGGCTGCCAATTCGGGGATCCAGACATACCCCATCGATGATTTGGCGAGTATCCAGACCCTTCATATCCGCATAGGTATCCAATTCATTGAAGAAACTAACCCGCAGAGCCAGATAGGTATTGGCAAACAGTTTCACCGCCTCCGCCTCAGCAAAGCCAGTATACAGTGTTTCCACATTCTCTTTAAGAGCGCCCTGTTGCATCATCTGTGCGAAAGTATGCGCCGCCTCCACAAGATATTTGTCATCCATATCTGTGCCCACAATAATCCGGCTGGGGTACAGATTGTCAAAGAGAGCCTTGCTCTCCCGAAGAAACTCCGGGCTAAACAAAATATTCTTACTTCCGGTCTTTTCCCGGATGCTTTGGGTAAAACCTACCGGAATCGTAGACTTAATCACTATGATGGCATTGGGATTGATCTTCAGCACCTGCCAAATCACAGACTCAACCACAGAAGTGTCAAAAAAATTCTTCTTGCTGTCATAATTTGTCGGCGCCGCAATAATCACGTAGTCAGCATTCTTATAAGCTTCTTCCGCATCCAAGGTAGCAGTCAGGTTCAAATCTTTCTCCGCCAAATACTTTTCAACATAGTCATCCTGTATAGGAGATCTACGCGCATTTATCATGGTTACCTTCTCAGGGACGATATCCACAGCATAGACTTTATGATGCTGCGCCAGCAATATTGCAAGAGAAAGTCCCACATAACCGGTACCTGCTACGGCAATAATCATAGTCATCTCTCCTTTTTTACACACCTGTTTTTGTCAAATGAATTAATATTAATTATATTATCACTTCACACAAAAAGCAATTCTCAAATTATATAAGAGGATGGCTTGTAAAAGCCCTATCCGCAAACAAACCAAGACGTATGAAAACTATGATTATTCTACCCCTGGACATAATTTATTACAATCTGTACCGCAAACAGAGAGAAAATCTTCTGGTCTGACCGTAGGGGCGAACTGTGTTCGCCCGCCAATGTGACCTTGTCGGATATTGGAATAATCGTAGAGAATGAAAGCAAGAAGCTGAGCAGCATATATGACGCAGTTCGCGTTGATAAGTACTGTATTATGCCGGATCACATTCATTTGATTCTGCGTATAGAATCGAACATTGGCGGGCGGATGATATCCGCCCCTACGGTGTCGACGGTAATCGGTTCTATGAAACGGTGGGTTTCCCGGCAAATTGGCAGACCTGTTTGGCAGAAATCCTTTTATGACCACGGAATCCGGAATCAGCAGGATTACGACGAGATTTGGGAATAT
>JAZQHW010000075.1:0-7170 GCA_045540795.1 Faecousia sp.
TAAGTTATCCCCTCGCCGGTGGCGGTAAAGGTACCTTTTGCTCCTTTACCATTTGCCACCCTCACGGAAACCGGCTGTTTGGTGACCTTCGGTGCCGCTGCCATAGAAATGGTAACTGTTGCGGTTTTTGCGGTGTTGCCGTATTTATCAGTAACGACACAGTACAGCTGCCTGCCGTTTCTGGCAGCGTTCATCGCAACGGAATATGTATTTCCGGTAAAAGCTGTGGTAGTTGTAAAGCTGTTTCCGTAGGATTCCTTGTAGTACCATTTATAGGTCAATCCTTCACCGATTGCGGTAAATGTAACCGTTGCTGTTTTGCCGTTTCCTGCCTTTACGGACACCGGCTGCTTGGTGATGCCGGCTTTTGGAATCAGAGTGACCGTGTTGGTTTTCACACTGCTGCCGTACTTGTCGGTAACGACGCAGTAGACCTGTCTGCCGGCACGGGCTGCGGTCATTTGGGTTGTATAGCTGTTGGATTTGAAGCTGGAGGTGTAAATAAAGTTACTTGCGCCCTTGTCTTTGTAATACCACTTGTAGGTCAGCCCATCGCCGGTAGCGGTGAAGCTCACATTTGCGGTTGCGCCCAGTGCTGCCTTTACGGATACCGGCTGCTTGGTGACCTTGGCAAGCTTTACAGAATAATGCCAGGTGGCATTTTCCAGATAATAGTTAGGTCCCATACTGATGTTTGCGCGTTGACTTTCGGTACCGGTGTAATACACATTGGTTAGATATTCGCAGTAGTTGAAAGCCCCCCAAACAATGTTAGTAACGCTGGTAGGCAGAAAAACAGCGCTGAGACTGTCACAGTCATAAAATGCGTATTCGTCAATGAGCTTAACACTATCCGGAATTCTTACCGTAGTCAGGTAATCGCAGTTATAAAAGGAGGATCTTCCAATGGTAGTAACGCTGCTGCCAATGGATAAGGTGGTCAGGCTGGGGCAATTTTGAAATGCGTAACCTCCGATTTCTGTAACACCGTTGCCGATGGTTACATTGGTCAGATAGTCACAGTATGCAAATGCGGAACTCTGGATGTAGCGGACATTGTCGGGGATGGTAACGGTTTCCAGCTTATCACAATTGTGGAACGAGTAGGAACCAATGGTGGTAACACCGCTGCCAATGGTTAGTTTTGTTATGCCTGCGCATGAATAGAACGCGTAGCTGCCAATGACCTGGACGCTGTTAGGGATGGTTACGCTGGTCAGACTGCTGCAGTAGTAAAAGGCAGAAGGACCAATGGATTTGACGGTGTTGGGGATGGATACGGAAGACAGTTTATCGCAGCTGTAGAACGCGGAATCGTCAATTCCGGTGACACCGCTGGGGATGGATACAGAGGCTAGTTTGTTCCGGTCATAGAAAGCTTCACTGCCAATGATTTTTGTATTCTTATGAATGGATACCGAGGTGATTTGTGTGGAGGTTGTATTCCGCAGATAGAAGTAGGGATTGCTTGCGGTTCCCAGGTATCTGCAGCCTTCAAAAATGGTAAAGTTTATTTTTGAACTACCGGAGAGTGCACCGGAATCAATGTGGGTAATGCCGGTACCCAGGGTCAGGGTAGTCAGGGAATCGCAACCGCCGAATGCATAATAGCCAACGGTAGTCACGCTGTTAGGAAGGGTTAGGGAGGTCAGGCTGTCGCAGTGACCAAATGCGTATTGGGAAATGGTGTCAACCTTGCTGCCGAAGACTACGGAAGTTAAGTTGCTGCAGCAATAGAAGGCATATTCACCAATGTTGGTGACCCCGTTTCCAATGGTAACAGTTTTCAAAGCGTCGCAACCCCGAAAGGCTTCATAACCAATGAGGGTGACGCTGTTGGGGATGGTAACGGCGGTAATGCTGTCACAATCCTCGAATGCACTGTTGCCAATGGTAGTGACGGGATAACCGCCTAAGGTGGCAGGAATGGTCAGATTGCCGGTGGCGTTGGTTCTGCAGTCTGTGATGGTGACTTTTTTGTCGGCAACTTCGTATGTGTAGACACCGCTGATTGCCGCCTGGGCTTGGGTTGGCAACACCAAAAGGCATAGCGCCACTGTTATAAACAGGGTGATTGCCAGGGCTAGTTTTTTCATATGATCTCCTCCTGGTATTTTTGGATGCAAGGAAAGCATCCGGATTCTGCATAGGGCTGTATGTATAGTTTTTATATAAAGCATTAAACTATATGCAAATGATTTTGCCTATACAGTTTATGTTATTTTACAGCATATGCCTATATAATTCAAGTATAATTTTATTGTGTAGGCGGTGATTTTTTGGATTACTATAAAATCGGGCAGCAGATCCGCAAGCTTCGTCGGGCGCAGGGGCTATCCCAGGAGACACTTGCGGAGCGGATCGATATTTCTACCACCCATATGAGCCATATTGAAACTGGCAGTACCAAGATGAGTCTGCAGGTACTGGTGGATATTGCCAGAGCACTGGATGTGCGTACCGATGATATCCTGAATCCTTCAGCAGCCAAGGGGGCGGCGTTGGAGGAGGTTGCCGCTGTTTTTGACAGCTGCACCGGTAAGCAATCCAAAGTCATTGCCGACGTAGTTTGTGCGGTAAAGAAGGCTATGGATAAGCATTTGTAACGGGCAGGAGACTGCTGCGTCAGAGCGATAAAGAGCCGCAGACCGTCAAAATACAAATTGACGGTTTGCGGCTTTTTATCCTTTTTCCACCGGAAATCCATAGTTGACGGAATTTTTGAAATGCCGTAAAATAAAGAAAAAGTGGAGGTGAGGAAATGTCGTTTCAAATTGTCAGAAATGATATCGCCAATATGCAGGTGGATGCCATTGTCAATACCGCAAATCCCAAACCGGTCATCGGCTGGGGAACCGATTCCCGGATCCACGAAAAAGCCGGTCCCGATTTACTGGCAGAACGGCAGAAGATCGGCAGCATTGCCGTGGGAAGCGCTGCCGTCACACCGGCTTTCCGGTTGCCGGCAAAGTATGTGATCCATACGGTAGGTCCTGTTTGGAACGGCGGCAATAACGGCGAGGAAGCATTGCTTCGCAGCTGCTATGACAGTGCTCTGAAGCTGGCAACGGAATATCACTGTGGATCTGTTGCGTTTCCGCTGATCTCCACCGGCAATTACGGGTTTCCCAAAGACAAGGCGCTGCAGATCGCTATTTCGGTATTTAGTTCTTTTTTGCTGGAAAATGAGCTGCAGATCTATCTGGTGGTGTTTGACCGCGCTTCTTTCCGCCTGTCAGAAAAGCTCTTCCAGGGTGTTGCCAGCTACATAGATGAGCATTATGTGGATACGGTCCGGGATACTGCTTACGGCACCCGGGGACTGCGTTCCGGCAGATTCCTTCCCCGGGCAATGGATGTTTGCGAAAGCAGCTGCGCCCCGGAAGAAATGCCCCTTCCGTCGAAAGCTGCAGCCAAAGCTTTATCTCTGGAAGATATGCTGAAGCAGGCGGACGCAGGCTTTACAGAAAATCTGTTACAGCGGATCGATGCCGCCGGCAAAAAGGATTCGCAGGTTTATAAAAAGGCAGGACTTACCAAGCAGCATTTCTCCAAGATCCGCAACAATCCGGATTATAAGCCAACAAAGCCCACAGCGATCGCGTTAGCGCTGGCTTTGGAATTAAGCCTGGAAGAAACAAAGGATCTGATCGGCAGAGCCGGCTATGCCCTGACCAACAGCAGCAAGTTCGATCTGATCATACGGTATTATATTGAACGGAAGATCTATGATATCGTGCAGATCAATATTGCTCTTTATGAGTTTGACCAAATGCTGCTGGGTTCGTAAAAAGTCCCCTGTCAGTTGACCAAATGAATATGAAAACCTCCTATAATGCGGTTGTAAGCACGTCGAAGCACAAGTCACAACACTATATTTCCCGCAAGCGGGAAATACCAACTGTGCCTTGGCTTCTCCTTTCCCCACAAAGGTCGTTCGCCTTTGTGGGGACCCCGAGCACATTATAGGAGGTTTTATTATGAAAAAGAACTTGACAGAATTGGTATTCATCCTGGACCGCAGCGGTTCTATGGCAGGCTTGGAGGAGGACACTATCGGTGGCTTCAATGCAATGATCGAGAAGCAGAAGAAAGAACCCGGGGAAGCACTGGTCAGCACCGTTTTGTTTGACGGTATGAGAGATGTCATTCACGACCGGGTGGATATTCAGAGAGTCGAGCCTATGACCCGCAACGAGTACTATGTCCGTGGCAGCACGGCGCTACTGGATGCGGTGGGCAATGCCATTCATCACATCGGTAATGTGCATAAGTATGCCCGGGAAGAGGACCGCCCGGAAAAGACCTTTTTTGTAATCACCACAGATGGAATGGAAAATGCCAGCCGGGAATACAGCTATGACCGGCTGAAGGCAATGATCGAAAGACAGAAGGAAACCTACGGCTGGGAGTTTATCTTCCTGGGTGCCAATATTGACGCAGCCAAAGAAGCTGCCCGGTTCGGTATCAGCGCAGACCGTGCCGCCGATTACCACGCTGACAGCATTGGTACGGCGGTGATCTATGAAGCCGTCAGCGAAGCGGTGTGCAACGTCCGTGCCAGCCGTCCTATGGCAACCGGCTGGAAGCGGAAGGTGGATGAAGATTACCGGAAAAGAGGTAAGTAATATGTACGGAGCAATTTTGGGAGATATTATCGGAAGCCCCTATGAGTTTGATATGGGCAATAAAAGCAAGGAGTTTCCATTGTTTTCCCAGCGCTCTACTTATACGGACGATACGGTTATGACATTGGCGGTGGCGAATGCATTGATGACAAGACATCGGGAGAAAAAAGTTATTCAAATGCGGCTTGTTTTCGGTATGAAGAAATATGGACAACAGTTTCCTTATGCCGGTTACGGGGGGATGTTCCGCCAATGGCTGGCTATGGAAGAACCGGAACCATATGGTAGTTATGGTAATGGCAGTGCTATGCGGGTATCAGCAGTGGCATGGCGGTACAATAGTCTGCGAACTGTTCGCAGAGTCGCCCGTTGGTCGGCGGAAATTACCCATAATCACCTGGAGGGGATCAAGGGAGCGGAAGCTACGGCTGCTGCCATCTTTCTGGCACGTACAGGGAAATCAAAGGCAGAAATCAAGGCTTATATTGAAGAAAACTACGGTTATGATCTAAGCCGCACCTGCGATGAGATCCGTCCGAACTACTACCATATTGAAACCTGCCAGGAAACAGTACCGGAAGCCATTACGGCATTTTTAGAGGGAACGTCTTTTGAAGATGTGATCCGTACTGCGGTATCCTTAGGCGGTGACTGTGATACGCTGACTTGTATTGCAGGTGCTATTGCGGAAGGCTTCTACGGTGTGCCGGAGGAATTGAAGCAGGAATGCCGGAACCGCTTACCGGAAAAGCTAAGGTGGGTTCTGGAAAACTTTGAGGCATACAGGTGCCGGAAGAAAGGTTGACAACAGAGGGTGCAACCGCTATAATTTTTGCAGAAAGGGTGGTGGTAACCAATGAATCATACGAAACAACGAAATACCAATCTGGAGTTGTTCCGGATCATTACGATGCTGTTGATTATTGCCCATCATTATGTGGTCAATTCCGGTCTGTTACAGGTGGCATACGAGAGTCCTACGGCAGGTAAGTCTATGTTTTTGCTTCTCTTTGGTGCCTGGGGAAAAATCGGTATCAACTGCTTTGTGTTAATTACCGGTTATTTTATGTGCAAGTCGGAACTGACAGCAAAGAAATTTGCCAAGCTTTTGCTACAGGTTATGTTTTATCGATTGGTTGTCAACGGAGTGTTCTGGATCACAGGCTATCAACCCGTGAATATGAAAACACTTCTGCGACTGGTTCCAGTGACAACGATTGCAGACGGTTTTACGGCGGCATTTTTAGTATTTATGCTTTGCATTCCCTTCTTAAATGTGCTGGTGCGGAATCTGAAACAAAAGCAGCATATTTATCTGCTAATGCTGATGACCTTTTTGTATATATTCCTGGGCACAGTGAAGACCGGCTTCTCCGTGAGAATGAACTATGTTTCCTGGTTCGTGGTGTTGTATTTGTTCGCTTCTTATGTGCGGATTTATCCCAATGCACTATTTGACAATACCCGGGTATGGGGTTGCCTGAGCCTTGGATCTGTGCTTCTCAGTGCCGCTTCCGTGGTGATTTGCGCATGGCTGAGCACAAAGGTGAATAAGGACCTTTCCTATTACTTTGTAGTGGATTCCAATACCTTCCTGGCATTTGCTACCGGCTTTTGCAGCTTTATGTTCTTTAAGAATGTGAAGATCCCTTATAACAAGTTTATTAACAGTGTGGCGGCTACCTGCTTTGGTGTGTTTTTGATTCACGCAAACAGTGCTCATATGCGGCAGTGGTTGTGGGTGGATGTACTGGACAATGTGGGTGCTTATGCACATTCCTGGCTGCCTGTTCACGCAGTACTTAGCACCGTAGGTGTGTTTGTGGTCTGTTCAGCTCTGGATTGGTTGCGGCTGCGGTTTGTGGAGAAACCCTTCTTCCGCCTGTGGGACAAAAAGTGGACCGATGTGGCTGCCAAATATCAGCAACTGGAAGATAAAATATGCACCAAACTGAAAATTGAAAAGTAAAAAGCAGCGGGAGAAAACTTTTGTTTTCTCCCGCATAATTTTATGCTGATTACCACTCTGCAACGGAACCGTCTGGGTGATGCCACACAGGGTTTTTCCAGTTGTGGGGTGTTTTGTTTTCTTCCAGAACCAGTTCTTCATTAATGTCCACACCCAGTCCCAGCTTCCGGGTTGCCCGGATCACTTCTTCATCGGTGTCCGGGGAGATGATGTAGGTTGCTCCGGCATCTGCAGCAAGCTGTACCAGTTCTGGGGTCGTGACCGTACCGGCACCCACAAACATCTTATCTCCCATTTCTTCCCGGATGGAACGAATGGCATTGGCATCAATCAGTATGTGAACATTCTGCGGCTGAGAAATGCGTTGCTGCTTTTGCAGGAGGGGAAATATACCCACACTTATTGCGCTCTGGAAAGTGGCTTTGCCTCCATCCGAACCTTTTACCGGGTCTTTAAGGAAGAATTTCAGTGCACGCCCCGGGAATACTTTCTGCTTAAATAAAGGAATCCCTGAAAAAACGATGCCGCTTTTTCAGCAATGTCAGTAAGTTAAGCTGACATACCCCCTACCAT
>JAZQHW010000076.1:0-6400 GCA_045540795.1 Faecousia sp.
TGGCTACGATCCGACTTAGACCCTGCAAAATACCTATAGAAGCAGAAGAGGACTGGATGATCGCAGTCAGAACCGCGCCGAACAGGATACCCACAACAGGATTGGAGAAGGAGATCATCAGCTGAGCAAACCAGGCTTCGCTCTCCAAAAACTCCATAGAATCGCCCATAATATCCATACCGGTCATTAGCGCCATAAATCCAAGACAAATCGTACCGATACCCTTTTTCTTTTCGCTCTTGGTGAACATAAACAGCGCAATGCCCACCACAGCGATCAGCGGAGCAAGGGTGGAAGGCTTAAATATCCGGATCAGGAAGCTGTCACCCTCCAGACCGGACAGGGACAGAATCCAGGCGGTAACGGTGGTGCCGATATTGGAACCCATAATAACGCCTACTGCCTGCTTCAACGTCATAATGCCGGAGTTTACGAAGCCCACCACCATAACCGTTGTGGCAGAAGAGGACTGGATCACAGCAGTAACACCCATACCCAGCAAAAAGCCTTTAAACACATTACTGCTCATCTTTGCCAGAATGGTCTGCAGCTTACCGCCTGCCTGCCTCTCCAACGCTTTGCCCATCACATCCATACCAAACAGGAACAATGCCAATCCACCCAGCAGGGTGATGATATTAAAAATGTAGTTTGTCATTTATTTCTCCTTTATAGAATCTTATTTCGATAGTCTACATTATAAATTTTACCATTTGTAAAAACCATAGAGGGTATGCAAAACTTATGTAAAATCTATGTAAAACGAAAGACCGCACCCGAATGGATGCGGTCAAAATCAAAATTGAATTGTAATTGCAGTTCCCTTTCCCGGCTTACTTTCCAGCCGGATCTCTGCTTTGTGATAAGCAGCTGCGTGCTTGACAATGGACAGACCCAAGCCGGTGCCGCCGGAGGCTTTGGAATGGCTCTTATCCACCCGATAGAACCGTTCAAAGATCCTATCCTGATGCTCCGCAGGAATACCGATGCCGGTATCGCTGACAACCAGGCGGTTGTTTTCTGCGCAGATCATTACGCTGCCGCCGGGGACATTGTATTTGATGGCATTGTCACAAAGATTGTAAAGGATCTCCTGGAGCATTCTGCGGATGCCCTCCACCGAGAATCCTTCTCCGTAAATTGAGATGCTGACATTCTTTTCGTCTGCGCTGGCTTGGAGGGTCGTTTTCACTTCCTCTGCCAAAGCTAACATATCCACATTCTCTTTCGGCAGTTCTATACCCTCATCCAACTGAGAAAGGCGGATAATATCTTCTATCAAGTTCACAAGCCGGGATGCCTCCTTACGGATATGCCCCACAAAACGAGGTGTATCCTCCGCTTTCACCATACCGGCTTCCAACAGTTCCGCACTGCCGATAATGCCTTGCAACGGTGTTTTCAGTTCATGGGACACATTGGCAGAAAACTCCCTACGCATCTGTTCTGCGTTCTGAGATTCCGTCACATCCACCACTAAAATAACTGCGCCCAGCAAATTACCATTCGACTGGATGCCGCTCATATCAAAACGATAGGTTCTTCCTTCCAATTCCTGCATAACACTTCCGTGCCCCCGGTCCAGGGCATCATTTAGTGCCTGCCGCAAAGCATTGCTCCGGTTTATCTGGAAAAAGCTACTACCTACGCAGGTTTCTTCTGCCCGGAAGATTCGTATAGCAGCAGTGTTAATGGAACGGATATAGGTCTCCTTATCCAGCACCACCAGCCCCTCCTGCATATTGGAAGTGATCTGAATAAACTCGTCAGTCTTGTGTTGCAGCTTGCGCATTTGGGCATTGATCTGCAAGTGCTGCTGATTGATCCGACGGAGCAAGGGCGAAAGCTCTTCGTAAGTATTGTTAGACAGTGGATGCTCCAAATCCAGCTGGTTCATTGGTTCCACAATATTCTTTGCCATTCTGCGGGCAAGAATCAAAGAAAGACCAATTGCCAGTACAGCTATGAGAATAATTAGCCACAATAGATCCATCATCAGCGCCCAGGCAGATGCCTGGTTGGTGGAGATACGCAGTACCGTTCCATCCTGCAGCTTTTTCGCTTCGTAAAAGGTCTGCTCTGTCAATGTAGAAGATGTACGCACCGCACTGCCGATGCCGGTTGTAAAGGCTTCTTGGATCTCTTCCCGATCCGCATGGTTTTCCATGGCGGTCTGGTCTACTTGTGTATCGAAAAGAACGGTGCCGTCTATGTCGATCCAGGTCACACGGAAGCGGTTAGCTTCCACATTTTCTAAGAATGCATTGCCGTACTGCTCCGTGCCGGTAACAGCAAGGCTCAGTTCATCCTTTAGTTGTTGCACCTGAACACCGGTGAAGTGGTTATGCAAAACGCCAATCACAACGCCAAGAGAGCAAAGCAACACCACAACCGCAACAAACACTGTTGAGCGAAATATCTTACTTGTCATAGTTGTTCTCCAAACGATAGCCGACATTTCTTACGGTTTCAATCAAAGAGCCATAGCTGCCCAGTTTCTGCCGCAGGGTACGGATGTGCATATCCACCGTCCGGGTCTCGCCTAAATATTCTGTATTCCAAACGGAGGAGAGTAGCTGCTCTCTTGTAAATGCGATTCCCGGCTGAGAAAGGAACAGATGCAGAAGCTCGTATTCCTTGTAGGTCAAGGTTACCCGTTCCCCATCGATAGTGACGGTATGCTTGTCGGGATTCAGTACCAAGCCATCCAGCTTCAGCAAGTTGGAGGACGCTGACCGCTTGCACCGGCGCAGCACAGCCTTCACCCGGCTGACCATTTCCATAATACCAAAGGGCTTGACCAGATAATCGTCCGCACCTAAATCCAGGCTTTGGATCTTATCGTATTCCGTACCCTTGGCGGTTGCCATGATCACGGGAATATCCGCAAACGCTACGTTTTCTTTCATCAGCTTCAGCAGCGTGACGCCGTCCTTGCCGGGGAGCATCACATCCAGCACGATGAGTTCCGGCTTTTCCGATTGCAGCGCATTCCAAAAACTATCACCGTCTTCAAAGCCTTTGGCTTCAAATCCGGTAGATGTTAGAGCATATACCTCAATGTCCCGGATACTGGAATCATCCTCCACACACCAAATCATTGCTTTGCCTCCTTGTTTTTCCTAAATCATAGCGGTTTTAGCGGGAAAATTCAAGATTATCACAGAACTTTACATATATTTTACATTGACCTGCGTTGATAGTCTGCAAAAGTTGTACCAATAATCCAGAAGTCAAAAAGCTTACCTTTATTGTAGATGAACGGACTCAATTGGGGAGAGAAGCAAAACTTCTTGATTTATAAGTGTTATAGGAGTATAATTATGTTTGACAATATTGGAATTTGATGAAGGGATGATACCATGGGTAAACAGAAAAAGCATAAGAAATCTGGTTGGACACCTCCAAAGGATTATAAAAATTACTTTTATGCTTCGTCTGACGAAGAGTTTAAGGCTAAACATCCCATTGGATATGGCTTCCTGGTTATGCTTGGTATTGCAGCACTACTATTGCCTGCAGCCGTGTTTTGCATGTTAGTCGAAACAGATAGTGGATGGGTAATGCTCGGCTTTGCGGGTGGATTTGTATTCGGAATTGGCTTATTTAATTTTGTCGCCATTATCATTAAGCAATACTTAGGACACTTGGTAAGCATCGTATCTTTCTTAGTTGGTGGAGCTATGATGCTGATAAGTTGGTTTTTGTGTAGATAACTTTTATGTTGAATAGACTAAAACACCCGCCTGCAGGCGGCTGTTTTATTACATTTTTTCAGGGGCAGAAAAGCCCAGAAGCGCAATACACTGCTCCAGGATACTCTTTGCCAAAGCGATCAATGCGATGTAGCCCGCCTGCAGGTTCTTATCCTCTTCCGTAAGGATACGGGTTTCGTGATAGAACTTATTGACGCAGCCGGAGAGCTCGTAAATATAGGCGCAGATCACATTGGGAGAAGCGGTATGCAGCGCATTTTCCAGGTTCGGTGCCAGCTTGGTGATCGCCAGCATCAGATCCTTGGCATAGGGGTTCGCTGCCGTCTGAATGGGCAGGTTCTCCCAGCTGCCGTACTTTGACAAAATGGACTTGATCCGGACGATGGTATAGAGGATATAGGGTCCGGTATTACCTTCAAAAGCGGCAAACCGATCCATATCAAAGACATAGTCCTTGGTGGGCTGGTTGGACAGATCACCGTACTTCAGTGCAGCCATAGCGATCTTCTTAGTGGTCTCCTCCACTGCATCCTCTGCCACGATCTGATTTTCCACAACCTTATTCCGGACGAAATCTGTCATTTCCCGGATCAGCACTTCCAAACGCATTACGCCGCCCTCACGGGTCTTGAAGGGCTTGCCGTCCTTGCCGTTCATAGTGCCGAAGCCCAAGTGCTCCAGCTCCGTTTCCTCGGGCACGATGCCGCACTTCTTGGCGGCACGGAACACCTGCTCAAAGTGCAGGCTTTGGCGCTTATCGGTGATATAGAACATCTTATCCGGTTTAAAATCCTGCATACGCTGGATCATCGTTGCCAGGTCGGTGGTTGCATAAATGGCAGAGCCGTCGGATTTCACCAGAATACAGGGAGGTACTTCCTTCTTGTCCCCCTCCTGAGCAACAGGAATGACCCAAGCACCCTCTGACTGCACAGCGTGACCCTTTTCCTTCATATCCGCGATCATTGCCGGGATATAGGGATCTGCGTCACTTTCGCCCAACCAGGATTCAAAGTGAACATCCAGGTTATCATAGATCTTCCGCATATCAGCCAAAGATACATTCATAATATGCTTCCACAAAGCCCGGTAGCCGGCACGACCTGTTTGCAGCTCATAGGTTGCCGTATGTGCCTTTTCCGCAAAAGCTTCGTCCTCTTTCTTCTTTGCCGCAGCAGCAGGATAGATCTCCTCCAGCTGGGAGATGGTAAAGGGCGGCTCCTGGGGATACTCTCCAGCATAGCTTTCATCAAAATAGCACAGCTCCGGCTGCCGTTCCTGCAGCTCAGCAATGATCAAGCCCATCTGCAAGCCCCAGTCACCCAAGTGGATATCACCTACAGTTTGATACCCGAAGAACTTATACAGGCGCTTCATACTTTCGCCGATGATGGCAGAGCGCAAATGACCGATATGCAGCGGCTTTGCCACATTGGGTCCGCCGTAGTCCACCACCACAGTCTTGCCGGTGCCTTCCTTCTGCACACCGAAGTCCGGTGCATTCCGCATTTCCTCCAGGTATGCCTGCAGGAAACCGTCACTAAGCTTCAAATTGATAAAGCCGGGCATCACAGCGTCGATCATAGAAAAATCCTTGGGATCCAGCTTTTCTGCCACTGCGTTGGCAATTTGAATAGGGGCGCATTTATAGGCCTTTGCTGCAGCCAATGCGCCGTTACACTGGTATTCACACAGGTCCGGGCGGTTGGATACCGTCACTCTGCCGTAGGCGGCATCGTAACCGGCATTGGCAAAAGCCTGCTGCATTTTGGCAGAAATGATATCTAATATCTTTTCCATATTAATTCTCCTTAAGCCACTCCAGATAATCATCATAAGTGCCGTAGCGATCCACAATGGTGCCATCCGGCTGGAATGCGATGACACGGTTACAGACAGAGGTAAGCATTTCGTGGTCGTGGGATGCCAGCAGAACCACGCCGGGGAAAGCCTCCAAGCCCTTATTCACTGCCTGGATAGATTCCATATCCAGGTGGTTGGTAGGCTGATCCAGCAGCACTACATTAGCACCGGAAAGCATCATTTTACTAAGCATACAACGGACCTTCTCACCACCGGAAAGGACATCCACACTCTTAAATACATCCTCACCGGAGAAAAGCATACGGCCCAGGAAGCCACGGAGATATACATCGTCCTTCTTGGCAGAATACTGCCGCAGCCAGTCCACAAGCTGCTCTTTATTACCGTCAAAGTAGGGAGAGTTGTCCTTAGGCAGATAGCTCCGGGAGGTGGAGATACCCCACTTCACAGAGCCTTCATCCGGCTCCAGCTCACCCATCAGGATCTGGAACAGAGCGGTCTGTGCCAGCTCGTTTTCGCCCACAAAGGCGATCTTATCATTCTTACCCACAGAGAAGTAGACCTTGTCCAACAGTTTGACACCGTCCACGGTGACGGATACATCATTAACTGTCAGGATATCCTTACCCAGCTCCCGCTCCGGCTGGAAGCCTACGAAGGGATACCGGCGGGTGGAACAGGGCATTTCTTCCACAGTCAGCTTGTCTAACAGCTTCCGGCGGGCAGTTGCCTGCTTTGCCTTTGCCTTATTGGCAGAGAATCGCTGAATAAACAGCTGCAGTTCTTCGATCTTCTCCTGATTCTTCTTGTTCTTGTTGCGGATCATGGCCTGGACCATCTGGCTTGATTCGTACCAGAAG
>JAZQHW010000077.1:0-2654 GCA_045540795.1 Faecousia sp.
GGATAGCGTCGTCGTTGCCGGGGATGACGTAATCGATCTCGTCGGGATCGCAGTTGGTGTCAACGATAGCCACAACGGGAATGCCCAGCTTCTTAGCCTCGGAAATAGCGTTGCGCTCCTTGCGGGGGTCAACGATGAACAGAGCAGCGGGAATCTTCTTCATTTCCTTAACGCCGCCCAGATACTTCTCCAGCTTCTCGATCTCGCCCTGATGCTTGATGACTTCCTTCTTGGGCAGCATTGCGAAGGTGCCGTCCTCTTCCATCTTCTTCAGCTGAGCCAGACGGTCGATACGGGTACGCATGGTGCGGAAGTTGGTCAGCATGCCGCCCAGCCAACGGGCGTTGACGTAGTAACCGCCGCAACGGGCAGCCTCTTCCTTGATTGCATCCTGAGCCTGCTTCTTGGTGCCGACGAACAGGATGTTGCCACCGTTTGCAGAGGTGTCACGAACAAAGTTGTAAGCCTCTTCCAGCTTCTTAACGGTCTTCTGCAGGTCGATGATGTAGATACCGTTACGCTCGGTGTAGATGTAGGGAGCCATTTTGGGGTTCCAGCGGCGGGTCTGGTGACCGAAGTGTACGCCGGCCTCCAGCAGTTGTTTCATAGATACGACAGACATGTTTCTTTTCTCCTTTTGTTTTTGCCTCCACCCCGCTTCAATCTCGCACTGCCCGCTTCTTGATTCAGAAGCACTGGGGTGTGCGATCACCGGGTGTGTGGTTTAGAATACTACGGGAAAAATCCCGTGCCGATTCATTATAGAAGAAGTGCTTTCAAATTGCAAGTACTTTTTTCAAAAAAATGAAAGTTTTTTCCATATTTTCTCTAACAATTTAGCGGAAACAGGGGCTTTGACCGGGGAACCCGGCATTCTTCCGGTTTTATGTCCACCAAAATGATATCCGGACCGATCCGCTTGACACAGCACCAGGGGATCAGATAGTCATCCCGGCGTCCCCAAAGCCCCAAATGGCGGCAGGGACCCGGCACCAGCAGGGCGGTGATCCGCCCCTCCGGCAGCTGGAGCTTTGCGTCGGCAACAAAGCCCAGCCGCCGTCCGTCGCCGATGCAGATGACCTCCTTGCAGTGCAGATCTGTAAATTTCATCATACCGCCGCCTCCCAAAATCATTTTGGTAAAGCCTATGCGGCAGACTTAGCTGATAGACCTGCGGATGGTATTGATCGCACCTTTTTCCAACCGGGATACCTGCGCTTGGGAGATACCCACCATTCCGGCTACCTCCACCTGAGTCTTGCCTCCTACAAACCGCAGACCAAGGATCTGCTGCTCCCGGGGTGACAGCTTCTTAAAAGCGGTGCGCAGAGCAATATGCTCCATCCAGTTGGCTTCCGTGTTCTTATGATCCCGTACCTGATCCAGAACGGTTAAAGGATCTCCTCCGTCGGCATACACCGGATCGTATAGACTCACCGGCGCACAGACCGCATCCAGCGCTTCGCTGACATCCTCCTCCGGCAGCGCCAGCTCCCGGGCGATCTCTTCCAATGTGGGTTCCCGTCCCAGACTGGTCATCAGCTGCTCCTTGCACTGGAGCACCCGGTAAGCAATATCCCGGATGGACCGGGAGACCCGGATGGCGGAGTTGTCCCGAAGGTACCGCCGCACCTCTCCGGCGATCATAGGGACACCGTAAGTGGAGAAACGGACATTCTTGCCGGGGTCAAAATTGGAAATTGCCTTCATAAGACCGATGCAGCCCACCTGAAACAGATCGTCCGGGGATTCTCCCCGTTTGTCGAAGCGCTGGATCACGCTGAGCACCAGCCGGAGATTGCCTTCAATGAGTTTTTGACGGGCAGCTTCGTCCCCGTGTTTGGCAGCCAGCAGCAGCCGGTCCATTTCCTTTTGGGGCAAAACCTGCAGCCGGGCGGTGTTCACACCGCAGATCTCTACTTTACCCTGCATAAAGCTCCTCCTGTATTTGGTTGTAGAAAAAGTATTTCCCGTTGGGGGAAATTCATACCGGGCAGGTAAAACCTGTTTGGCACAAAAATTTGTTGAAATTGCATAAATCTTTTTGTAACCAATTAGGCGGAAAGGGTAAAATTTCGCCACCAAAGGAAAAAAAGCTAACTTTTTCCCTTAAAACGGGCAAAAGAAAAACCCGTTTTTAACGGGAACATAATTTAAATCGATGGGAGAAAAACCAACCCTTATGCACCGTTGTATGCACAGGGAAAAAGGGGGTCTGCCCCGGGGAACTGCCAAAAAATCCTGTGCAAAACCCTAACTTTTCCACATTATCCACAGAGTTTTCCACAGTTATCCACTGACAGGCGGGTGCAATTTTTGTATGCATTTTGGTTAACATAAGTTTTTTCGACAGGAAGTGACGGATTTCGTACTTTTTACCTGTGCAACATGTTGACGGAATGAAAAAAACAGTCTTAAAAATAGTACTTGACAAGGAAAAAACACGAGATTTCCTGGAAAAATGAAAAAATTTTTTCAAAAAGGTATTGATTTTATGGAACTGCCACGCTATAATGGGTATCTGCGTGAACTAGAATGCAAAACAGGAGGTGTAACTATGCCCAACATTAAGTCCTCTAAGAAGGATGTCATCCGTTCCAAGATCGCTTATGAGAAGAACAAGGCTGATAAGTCCGAGATGAAGACCGTCATTA
>JAZQHW010000078.1:0-27446 GCA_045540795.1 Faecousia sp.
AAAATTTTTATTTTATTTCACTGTCTACTTGACGGGGTGCAGTTCACATTGACAACCTCCGTTTTTTGTCCATATTATCCTAAAAAGTAATCCATTCCCAGCATCAGGCAGAAGCCAATGAGCAGGGCATAGGTGATGCCCCGGGTTTCATTGTGATGGGTCTCCGGGATCATTTCGTCGCTGATAACATAGAGCATCGTGCCGCCGGCAAAAGCAAGGGCAAAGGGCAAAATGACTGCAGAGATGCTGACAGCAAAGTAGCCTAACAGAGTGCCCAAAACCTCAATGATGCCGGTAGCCAGGGCGCAGAGGAAGGTGCGACCGGGGCTCATTCCGGCAGCCAGCATAGGACCGATGATCACCATGCCCTCCGGGATGTTTTGCAGAGCAATACCTGCGGCAATGGTGAATGCCTGGGCATTGTCTCCGGTGCCGAAGCCGACACCTGCGGCAATGCCCTCCGGAAGATTGTGGATGGCGATCGCCATAACAAACAGAAGGATCTTGTTCAGCTTTGCGGCGTTTTCCGGATGTTGCTCCTGCTCAACACCTGCCAGACGGTGCAGGTGAGGCACCAGTTTGTCCAAAACATTCAAAAAGAAGGCACCGCAGAACACACCGGCAACGGTGACCAAAAGTGGCGCAGGACCGGTATGCTCCAAAGCAGGCAGGATCAGTCCTGTGATGGCAGCACAGAGCATCACACCGGCAGCGAAGGATAAAACAATGTCACTGAATTTATGGGAAATTTTCTTAAAAATAAAGCCCAGGATCGCACCGATGACGGTGGCGCCGCCGACCCCCAGGGCAGTGAGTAAAACGATTTTCATAGAAGTCAACTCCTTTGCTTGTATTATAAGTTTCTGTTGCGTATTTGTCAATTTGGAAAACCTGTTAAGAAAAGAAGAGATCCTGACGAAATATCGTGAAAATCAAGACTTTTCTTTTACTGCCGTACTTGCATTTTGGGTAGAAAACAAGTATAATGAATTGAATTATTATATTTACGTATGAAGAGGTTTTGCTGTGTATTTAAAATCATTGGAAGTCCAGGGCTTTAAGTCCTTTCCGGATAAGACCTTGATTCGCTTTGGTGACGACATTACCGCCATCGTGGGTCCCAACGGCTCCGGTAAATCGAATATCTCCGATGCGATCCTTTGGGTTATGGGTGAGCAGAGTACAAAGACCCTCCGTGGAGCGAAAATGGAGGACGTGATCTTTGGCGGTACCCAGAAGCGTGCGGCAGTTGGTTTTGCGGAAGCAACCCTTACTTTGGATAATACGGACCGGGCACTGCCCTATGAAGCGGACGAGGTGATGGTCACCCGCCGGTACTATCGCAGCGGTGACAGTGAATATTATATCAACCGCCAGTCTGCCCGTTTGCGGGATATCCACGAAATGTTTATGGATACCGGTTTGGGTAGAGAAGGTTATTCCAATATCGGACAGGGCAGGATCGATGTGATCCTTTCTCTGAAAAGTGCGGATCGCCGTGAGATCTTTGAGGAAGCGGCAGGTATCTCCAAATACCGGCACCGGAAAGAAGAAACGGAGCGGAAGCTTGCCCATACGGAGGACAACCTCCTTCGTATCGGTGATAAGGTTTCTGAGCTGGAGCTGCAGTTGGAGCCCTTAAAGCAGCAGTCTGAAAAAGCAAAGAAGTACCTGGAGATGAAAGAAGAGCTGCAAGGGGTTGAGGTTGCAGTTTGGCTGGACACTCTGGAAAAGCTTTCTGCCGCCGCCAAAAAGGCGGAGGAGGACTACGCTTCTGCTGCCTTTGTGCTGCAGCAAGGTCAGGAAGATCTGGAAAAGCTTTATGCCCGTTCCGAGGAATTGGGTGGCTCTCTGCGTGGCAGGGATGAGCAGCTGGAGGATATCCGTGTCCAGGTTAGTCTGCTGGAGGCAAATCATCATCAGCTGGAAGGTCAGATCTCCGGTTTGCAGAGCAATGTGCAGAACAGCCATAGTAATATTCAGCGTATCGAGGAAGAACTCCAGGGACAGGAGGATCGCAGCGGCGGCATTGCGCTGCAGCTGACCCAAACCCGGGAGCGTATCCAGCAGATCCAGCAGCAGCTGGAAGAAAAACGGCAGAAGCTGGCATCCTTGCAGCAGGAACTGACGGCAATGACTGCCAGCGCCCAGGGTATCAATAAGCAGTTTTTGGAGCTGCGGGGATTAGAAAGCAATTTGACTGCGGATATCGCAGGCCGTAAGGTGGACATCCAGGGCTTGGATGCCGGTATGGAAGAAACGGCACAGCGGATGCAGCAATTGCAGGCAGACCTGGATGCCGGAACTGCCCGGGAGAAGGATGCCCAGGCAGATCTGGATACCTGCCGGAAGGAATTACAAGCCGCCCAGGAAGAGGTTACTGCCGCCGGTAACACCATTGCCGGTTATTCTCTGCGGCAGCAGAACCGCGCCAAGAGCAGAGATACCTTGTCCCAGCAGCTCCGGGAATTAACGGCACAGCTGGACAGTGTCCAGGCAAAGACCCGGGTGTTCCGGGCAATGGAACGGGATTTTGAAAGCTATCAGAAATCCGTCCGTATGGTTATGCAGGAATCCCAAAGAGGTACGCTGCGTAATATCCACGGACCGGTATCCCGTTTGATCCGGACCGATGACGAGTATACTGTTGCCATTGAGATCGCATTGGGTGGAGCAATGCAGCAGATCGTTGTGGATTCAGACCAGGACGGTAAGGCTGCCATCGCCTTTTTGAAGCGTACCGGTGGCGGACGGGCAACATTTCTGCCCATCTCCGTGATCCGTGGTAAGGAACTGAAGGAAAATGGACTGGAAAGATGCCGCGGTTATGTGGGTGTTGCATCGGAGCTGGTTAGCTGCCAGTCCCAGTACCGGGGAATTATAGACAATCTGCTGGGCAGGATCGTAATTACAGAAACCATAGATACTGCCCTAGCTATGGCAAAACAGTATCAAAACCGTTTCAAGATCGTAACACTGGACGGACAGGTGATCAACCCCGGTGGCTCGATGACCGGTGGTTCTGTGAATAAAGAGGCTGGTATTCTCAGCCGTGCCAATGAGCTGGAAAAGCTTACTGCTAAGGAGAAGGAACTGGAGCAGAAGAAGCAGGAATGTGAAACCCAGCTGCAGGAGGCACAGCGAAGTGTGGATCAGGTGGAATTCCAGCTGAACACCGCCCGGGATCAGCTTCGGGAAGCTGAGGATCAGGTCCTGCGTTTGCAAGGCAGAGAAAAGCAGCATGAGATTATGGTCCAGGCAATCACCGAAGCGCTGGAATCTGCCCGCAGAGAGATGGCTGCTTTGGAACAGCGGGATCGGGCAGACCGGGAGCGTTACGCTGCCCAGCAGGCAAAACTGCAGGTCTATGAAACCCAGCTGGAGCGGACCAAGCAGCAGTTGGCAGCTTTGGAATGCAGCCAGCAGGATGCTTCCCAGGCTGTGGAAGAGATCACAGACCGTATGACTGCCCTGAAAACAGAGGAAGCTGCCCTGGAGGCAGAGAAGAATACTGCCACCAACCATATTGAAGACCTGCAAAGCTTAAGCAGAGATATGGAAGGTGACCGGGAAAAGAAGCTTGCTTTGATAGACTCTATCCGTGTAGAGATCGAGGGCTATACCCGGCAGATCGCACAGCTGGAAGAGAAGCAGCAAGCCAATGATGCAGAAAAGGAACGGATGCGCAAGCAGATGGAGGATACTCTTTCCTCCCGTGCAGAAGCTGAGGCGGCAAAGACCCGTGCAGAAAAGGATATCCAGGAACTGAACAAGGATATTCTTAACCGCCAGTCTGCCTGTGCCCGTTTGGAGCAGAAGAAGATGACTGCCGAACTGGAAGAACGGCAGATCATTGATAAGCTTTGGGATTCTTACGAGCTGACTCCCGGTACAGCCGGTGAGAAGCGGGGTGAGATCGAGTCTGTGGCAGCCGGCAACCGTCGGATCAGTGAGCTGAAGCGGAAGATCGCTGCCCTGGGTACGCCCAACCTGGGTGCGATCGAGGAATATGCCCGTGTCAATGAGCGGTATTCCTATCTGGCATCCCAGCGGGACGATGTGCTTACCTCCAAGCGGGAGCTGGAAAGCATTATCCGCAATATTACCCAGGAGATGACCACCATCTTTGTGGCAGAATTCCAAAAGATCAACCATCACTTCGGTATTGTTTTTGAGGAAATGTTTGGCGGCGGTAAGGGTCAGCTGATTTTGGAAGATCCGGAAGAACCCCTTACCTGCGGCATTGAGATCCGTGTGCAGCCTCCCGGAAAGCAGGTTAAGACCATTACCTTGCTTTCCGGTGGTGAAAAGGCATTTGTGGCAACGGCGCTGTATTTTGCGATTTTGAAGGTGCGTCCCACTCCCTTCTGCCTGCTGGACGAGATCGATGCGGCATTGGATGACCGTAATGTGGAGCGGTTTGCTTCCTATCTGCATAATTTAAGCAAGAATACCCAGTTTATCGTCATTACCCACCGTCGCGGCACGATGGAAGCTTCCGATGTGCTTTACGGTGTAACGATGCAGGAACAGGGCGTCAGTAAGCTGCTGCGCCTGGATCTGAATCAAATGGAGCAGTACCTGGGTATCATAGAGTAAGGAGCAGTAAATGGGATTTTTTGATAAAATAAAAGAAGGTCTGGCGAAAACCAGAGATGCCTTGAGCAATACCTTAGGCGGTGTATTTACCGGCTTCAGCGAGATCGATGAGGATTTTTATGAAGAGCTGGAGGAGTGCCTGATCCTGGCAGATCTGGGTGTGGATACTGCGGTAAAAGCAACAGAGCTTTTGCGAAAGACCGTTAAGGAACAGCATCTTAAGACTACAGAGGATGCCAAGGCAGCGTTAAAGGATATTTTGGTGGATATGCTGAATGTGGGTTCCGTAGAGCCGGATATCAGCAAAAAGCCGGCAGTGATCCTGGTGATCGGTGTTAACGGTGTGGGTAAGACTACCACCATCGGAAAGCTTGCTACCCGGTTTGTCAGTGAAGGCAAGCGGGTAATGCTGGTGGCTGGTGATACCTTCCGTGCCGCCGCTGCGGATCAGCTGGAGATTTGGGCAAACAGAGCCGGCGCATCTATTGTCCGTCAGAATGAGGGGGCAGACCCTGCCTCTGTGGTCTATGACGGTATCCAGTCGGCAAAGGCTAAGGATGTGGATGTGATTCTGGTTGATACCGCCGGACGGCTGCACAATAAGCAGAATTTGATGAACGAGCTGAATAAGATCAGCCGGATCGTGGAGCGTGAGCTGCCGGAGGTCTCCAAGGAGGTCTTGCTGGTGCTGGACGGAACTACCGGTCAGAACGGCTTGATCCAGGCAAAGCAGTTTAAGGAGATCGCAGGTGTTACTGCTGTGGCACTGACCAAGCTGGACGGAACTGCCAAGGGCGGTATCGTTATTGCTGTGGCGGATGCTTTGCAGCTGCCGGTGAAATTCGTAGGCGTAGGAGAGCAGGCAGACGATCTGATGCCCTTTGAAGCCAGAGGGTTTGTGGAGGCATTGCTGCAATGAAGGTAGTATTGGCGAGTAAGAATCCCCACAAGTTGGTGGAGATCAGTAAGATCACAGAGCGCTTTGGTATTGAACTGGTGCTCCAGTCCCAATTGGGTGTGGATATCGATGTGGAAGAAACCGGCACCACCTTTGAGGAAAACTCTTTCTTAAAGGCGGAGGCGGTGATGAAAGCTACCGGACTGCCTGCTTTGGCAGACGATTCCGGTATTGCTGTGGATGCTTTGAACGGAGAACCGGGAATCTATTCTGCCCGGTATGGCTTTGACGATTCTCTGGATGATTGGGGACGGCTGCTGCTTCTGCTCAAGAATACCGAGGATGTACCCGACGGTCAGCGGCAGGCACAGTTCGTCTGTGTTATCACCTTTGTGACCCCGGAGGGACAGACGATCCAGGCACGGGGAGAGATCCATGGGGAGCTGACCCGGGAGCCTAAGGGAGAAAACGGCTTCGGCTATGATCCTATTTTCTATTATCCGCCATTGGGAAAAACAACGGCGGAGCTTTCCCCGGAGGAGAAGAATCAAGTATCCCACCGGGCGAATGCATTGCAACTGTTTTATGAAAAAATGAAGGAGGCAGGCTATGCTGTCAAGTAAAGAACGGGCAGAGCTGCGTGCCCAGGCAAATACACTGGAAACGACCTTGATGGTAGGCAAGGGCGGTGTTACCGATGCGGTGATCGCAGAGGCGGAAACTCAGCTGGAAGCCCGGGAACTGGTAAAGGGTAAGGTCCTGGAGGGTGCTATGATGACTCCCCGGGAGGTCAGCGATGCCATCTGTGAAGCAACCGGAGCAGACGGCGTTTCCGTCATTGGAACTAAATTTGTAATTTACCGCTTCAGCCAGAAGCTTCAGGAAGAGCGGAACCAAACCGGACGGGCAAAGAAAAAGACGGTGTCGGTGGCAAAGGCAAATCCAGTGCGCAAGGGTGCCCAGGCACGGCGGCAGGCAGCGAAGAAGGTCCGGGAGCAGAGAAATGAATACTTCCGTCAAATGGCAATTGAAAAAGCGATCGAGCGGGATCGGGAACGGCAACTGAAGGAAAAACAGTAAGCTTTGACTTGGGAGGTAAACGTATGGAAAGGATCGGTATTTACGGCGGCACATATAATCCACCCCATATTGGACATATGCGGGCGGCGGAACGGGGAGTGTCTGCCCTGAACCTGGAAAAACTGCTGATAATACCAACCTGCATTTCTCCCAATAAGCAGCAGCCGGAGGGGATCGCAACCCCTGAGCAGCGGCTGCGAATGCTGAAATTATGCTTCCGGGGAAAAGAGAAGATCCAGGTTTCAGATCTGGAGCTGCGCCGGGGTGGTGTCAGCTATACTTACGAAACGCTGGAGCAGCTGAAGCAGATATACCCGGATAAGGAATTGGTTTTGTTTGTGGGAACGGATATGTTTTTGTCCCTGCATAACTGGAAATGTCCGGAGAAAATTTTCCAGCTTGCCCGGATCGGTGTCTTTTACCGGGGGCACAAAGATGAAAAACGGCTGATCCTGGAGCAGAAAGAAGAACTGGAACAGCTGGGCGCAAAGATCAGTCTGGTGGAGAATCCTGTGACGGAGATATCCTCTACTGACTTAAGAAGAATGCTGCAGTTTGACTGCGCAGAGGAGTTTTTGCTTCCGGAAGTGGCAGAACTGATCTCCCGTGAGAAAATCTACGGTGAAATAAATGCCCTTAAGAATTTACCCGAACCGGAACTGGAGGCTGCAGTGGTCAGTCTGTTAAAACCCAACCGGGTGGCACACGTGCTGGGTTGCCGGGATACGGCGGTGGCACTTGCCAAGCGCTGGGGCGCAGATCCGGTGGCAGCTGCCAGAGCGGCACTGCTTCACGATATCACCAAGGCACTGGACGGACCACTGCAATTGACTTTGTGCCGTTCCTATGGTATAATTCTAAGCAATTTTTCTGAGGCAAATCCCAAAACCCTTCACGCACTTACCGGCAGCCTGGTGGCAGATCGGATCTTCGGCGAGTCGGAAGCCGTTATAAATGCCATTGCCAGCCATACCACCGGTAAAGCAGATATGAACACCCTGGAAAAGATCATATACGTGGCAGACTATATGGAGCCCAACCGGAATTTTCCGGGGGTAGAGCCACTGCGGAAGCTGGCGTATTCTGATCTGGACGGGGCATTGAAGCTGGGATTGGAAATGACATTGGAAACATTAAAGGAGCAGGGGAGAGAAATATCCCCGGAATCCCGGCAGGCACTTGCCTGGTTAAATGAAGAAAGATAATTCCTTGCAAAAGAAAGGATGAGAGTATGTTAACAGCAAAAGAGGTTGCCTACGAGGTAACCAAAGCATTGGACAGCAAAAAGGGTATGGATATTAAGCTGCTGAAGATCGATCAGGTCTCCAGCCTGGCAGACTATTTTATAATCTGCACCGGTACTTCCAATACCCATGTCAAGACACTGTGTGACCACGCAGAGTACACCTTTGAGCAGTTGGGCGAGCCTATGCTGGGCAGAGAAGGTCACCGGGGAAACACCTGGGAGCTGCTGGACTTTGGCAGCGTTGTGGTCCATGTGTTTACCGAAGAGGCAAGAGAATTCTACTCCCTGGAGCGCCTGTGGGCAGACGCGGAGCAGATCGACATCAGCCAGATCATCATTGAGGAATAAGAGAGGAAAGAGCTATGATTTACGATCATTCCGCTGTTGAGAAAAAATGGCAAAAATACTGGGAGGAGCATAATACCTTCTATACAGATGTGTGGGATTTCTCCAAGCCGAAATATTATGTGCTGGATATGTTCCCGTACCCTTCCGGTGTCGGTCTGCATGCAGGCCATCCCGAGGGTTACACGGCTACGGATATTATGTCCCGTATGAAGCGTATGCAGGGTTATAACGTGCTGCACCCCATGGGCTATGACTCCTTTGGCCTGCCTGCGGAGCAGTATGCGGTGAATACCGGTAACCATCCCAATGGCTTTACTCAGGAGAATATCAAGACCTTCACGGCACAGCTGAAGGAATTGGGCTTTGACTATGACTGGTCCAAGATGACAGCTACCTCTGACCCGGAGTTTTATAAGTGGACCCAGTGGATCTTCAAAAAGCTGTGGGAAGCAGGCTATGCCAAGCGGATCGAGATGCCTGTAAACTGGTGTGAAGAGTTGGGTACAGTGCTTGCCAACGATGAAGTTATCGATGGCAAGTCTGAGCGGGGCGGTTTCCCGGTTGTTAAGAAGAATATGATGCAGTGGGTCATTGACCAGCCTGCCTTTGCTGAAAAGCTGCTGGAGGGACTGGAGGAGATCGACTGGCCGGAATCCACTAAGGAGATCCAGCGGAACTGGATCGGCAAATCTACCGGTGTTGAGGTAGACTTCAAGCTGGTAGGCGGCGGTGAATTCTCCATTTATACCACCTGTATCGAAACTATCTATGGCATCACCTTTATGGTCTTGGCACCGGACGGCAAGATCGTTGAAAGCCTGATGGACCGGATTGAAAACAAGGAGGAGGTCCAGGCGTACATTGATGAAGCCTCCAAGAAAAGTGACATTGACCGTACAGATGCCACCAAGACCAAAACCGGTTGCCCGCTGAAGGGCATCTATGCCATCAATCCGGTCAACGGCAAGGAAGTACCTGTGTTTATCGGTGATTTTGTTTTGGGCAATTACGGTACCGGCGCAGTTATGGCTGTTCCCAGCCACGATCAGCGTGACTTTGAGTATGCTGTTGCTCACAATATTCCTATGATTCAGGTTATTGAGGGCAGAGATGTGTCCGAGTGTGCTTTTGAAAAGCAGGATTACCTGGGCAAGGGGTGTAAGCTGATGAACTCCCAGGAGTTTACCGGACTGACAGTGGAAGAGGCGAAGGAAGCTATCACTGCAAAGCTGGAAAAGGCAGGGGTGGCAAGAAGAAAGAACAACTACCATTTCCGTGAATGGATCTTTGCCCGCCAAAGATACTGGGGTGAGCCTGTTCCTTGTGTGTACACAGAGGACGGCGAAATTATGTTCCTGCCGGATGCAGAGCTGCCTTTGATCCTGCCGGAGCTGGAGGATTACAAGGGAAAGAACGGACAGGCTCCCCTGGAGAATGCAACCCAGT
Source organism: Faecousia sp. (assembly GCA_045540795.1). Taxonomy (GTDB): domain Bacteria; phylum Bacillota; class Clostridia; order Oscillospirales; family Oscillospiraceae; genus Faecousia. Next base: position 9,618 of record JAZQHW010000078.1, read on the forward strand.
GGAAGCAGTATGAAAAGGACGGCATTAAGGGTCTGCGTGAAACTTCTACGATGCCCGGTTCTGCCGGTTCTTCCTGGTACTATATGCGTTATATCGATCCCAGAAACGACAAGGAGTTCTGCGATCCCAAGCTGTTGGAGCATTGGATGCCTGTGGACCTGTATATCGGTGGACCGGAACACGCAGTCGGTCACTTGATGTATTCCAGAATCTGGAACCGTTTCCTGTATGATAATGGTCTGTCCCCGGTAAAAGAACCCTTTAAGAAGCTGGTCCACCAGGGAATGATCCTGGGCGAGAACGGCATTAAGATGGGCAAGCGTTTTCCGGAATTTGTAGTCAACCCCAGTGATGTGGTACGGGAATACGGTGCGGATACTCTGCGTCTGTATGAGATGTTTATGGGTCCTCTGGAAGTTTCCAAGCCTTGGAGCACCACCGCCGTTGCCGGTGCCAAGAAGTTTATCAATCGTGTATGGAACTTCTTCACCGAGCCTGCCAATATCACCGATACCGATGACGGCAAGCTTACCAAGGTCTACCATCAAACCGTAAAGAAGGTAACTTCTGATTTTGAGGTTCTGGGCTTCAATACTGCTATCGCGCAGATGATGGTATTTGTCAATGAGGTTTATAAAAACGGATCTTGCCCCAGAGAGTATGCCGAAGGCTTTATCAAGATGATCTCCTGCATCACACCCCACGTAGGTGAAGAGATCTGGCAGGTGCTGGGTCACGATAAGACCATCGCCTACGAAAGCTGGCCTACCTACATCGAGGAGAAGTGTAAGGACACTGAGATCACGTTTGCAGTGCAGGTCAACGGCAAGATGCGTGGTACTGTACAAATGGAAGCAGACCTGGACAACGATACTGTGGTTGCCAATGTCCTTGCCGATGAGAAGATCGCCAAGTTCCTGGAAAAGCAGGGTGGCAGTATCGTAAAGACCATCGTTGTTAAGAATAAACTGGTGAATTTGATCGTCAAGTGATCGAATAGAAGTGAATTCTATTTGAGGATTATGTAATGATTGACGCGGGGTAACAGGGTTATCAACCTGTTACCCGGCGTTATTTTATTCAGCTGATAGTATCATATATGAATACAAACAGTACGGTGCTTCAATCCCTAAAGTCAAATAATCTTTGGGGTGAGATTTGGAGGACATCGCAGATGCTAAAGAAGAAACTTGATAGGATAAGACCTTCGTGGTCAAAAATAATCTAGTCAATATGATCGTTAAGTGATAAAATTCGATAAAACGGATGAAAAATCCAGAAAATCAGCTTGACATTTGTACAAAATCAGGCTATAATACTCTAGCCTGATCATCAGGCCCTGAACGCATCCTGGAAATAGCCGGATGCCATCGGAGGGAGGGAAAACCATGTCTGAAATTCGCGTTAAGGAAAACGAATCTCTGGAGAGCGCTCTGCGCCGTTTCAAGCGTAGCTGTGCCAAGGAGGGCGTTATTGCTGAAGTTAAGAAGCGCGAGCATTATGTCAGCCCCAGTCTGAAGCGTAAGCAGAAGTCCGAAGCTGCCCGTAAGAACAAGAAGAAGTTCTATTAATTTCTCTCTCTGTCTGTAATGCTTAAAAAAGACCTGTGGAAATCCACAGGTCTTTTTGTATATAAAATAAGGTCTTGACAGACAAATGTTTTCCTGCTATAGTATAGGAAATTCATAAGAGAATGCGTTTGAGCAGAAAGAGTAGGGAGGTCAGGACCTTCAGAGAGTTGCCGGTGGGTGCTAGGCAATAGTGATTGTCGCTTGAAGTTCATTCTGTGAGCAGTGTGTTGAAAAGTTCAGTAGGCACAACGGGTGCGACCGTTATATCGCTAAGGCTTGTTAGAGCCTGAGAGGCATCGTCTGTAAAGGCGGTGTGAAGCAGAGTGGTACCACGATTGTAATCGTCCCTGTATTGACAGGGGCGCTTTTTTTGTTGGTTTTCACGGTTTTCCGTGTGAATTATTTTATTTAGGGAGAGATTATTATGAAGAAACTTGTATCCTTGATCCTGGCAATTATGATGCTGGTACTGGCACTGAGTGCTTGTGCGCCTGCCAACGAAGGTACTGCCGATGATGGCACGATTACTGTTGGTGTCTGCCAACTGATGGTCCACGATTCTCTGGATCAGGCAACAAAGGGCTTTAGTGATGCGCTGACTGCTGCTATGGAAAAGGCAGGCAAGACGGTTACCATCGATGTCCAGGTTGCAGGCGAAGCAAACCTGTGCACCACCGTGATCAACACCTTCACCGCAAAGAATGTGGATCTGATTATGGGTAACGCTACACCGGCATTGCTGGCAGCTGCCAATGCAACCACAGCGATCCCCGTGCTGGGCACTTCTGTTACGGATTATAACGATACCTTTAAGGGCAATATCCCCGAAAATGTTACCGGTACATCCGATGCCGTTCCTTTTGATCAGCAGGCACAGATGATGATCGACACCTTGGGCTTGGCAGCCGGCGACCAGGTTGGTGTTCTGTACTGCATCAATGAGTCCAACTCCTTGATCCAGTATGAGGCAGTAAAGGCACTGTTTGAGGAAAAGGACATCGTGGTAAAGGCATACACCTTCTCTGAGATCACAGAGCTGCAGGCACTGGTAAATGCTATGGCAGCAGAGTGTAAGGCAGTTTACATCCCCTCTGATAACACCGTTGCACAGAACGATGCTACTGTGGGCACTGTTTGCACCGAGAAGAATGTTCCCGTATTTACCAGCTACGGCGGTGCCGTGTGCTATGCCAGCCTGGCTATTGATTACTATGCACTGGGTCAGAGAACCGGCGAAATGGCTGCTCAGATTCTTTTGGGCGAAAAGACTGTGGCAGACCTGCAGATCGAAACCTTGACGCCTTCTGTTGTCTATAATGAGGAGCTGTGCGGTAAGCTGGGTATTACAGTTCCGGAAAAATAATTCCTAGAGGTAAACTATGTATTTTTTAAACGCTTTGCCCGGCGCGGTTGCAGAAGGGCTGATTTGGGGATTGATGGCAATCGGTATCTATATCTCCTACAAAATATTGGATATCGCTGACCTTACCGTGGACGGTTCTATCTGTACCGGCGGCTGTGTTTGCGCTGTCCTTCTGGGTATGGGTGTGCCGGTTTGGCTGAGCATTCTGCTGGCGTTTCTGGCAGGCGCTTTGGCAGGAACGCTGACAGGCTTGCTGCATACGGCATTGGGTATTCCTTCCATTTTGGCAGGTATTCTTACCCAGCTGATGCTCTACACGGTCAATCTGTGTATTTTAAGCGGCAGATCTCTGGTGACAGTAGATCCCCGTTCCGGTCAGCTGCTTTTGCATATGAGTAATAATCCCGGTGCCATTGTGACCGGTGTTCTGTTTGTGGCAGGTCTTATTGTTGGATTATGGTTGTTCTTCTATACGGAAGTGGGACTGACTTTGAAATCCACCGGTGATAACCCGGATATGAGCCGTGCCCAGGGCGTAAATGTAAGCTTTAATAAGGTGCTGGGTCTTGCCATTGCCAACGGCGTTGTTGCTCTGGCAGGCGCGCTATACGTCCAGTATAAGGGATCTATGAGCCTGCAGGATGGCAGAGGTGCCATCGTGATCGGTCTTGCTGCCATCTTCATCGGTCTGTCTGTTTCTATGAAGATCAAGCCCAATTTTGTGGTCAGTCTCATCGGTGTCGTGGGCGGCGGTATCGTCTATTTTGTGATCTATAACTTTGTGATCCTGCTGGGACTGAAGACCGATTATCTGAAAATGCTCTCTGCTGTGATCGTTGTATTGTTCCTTGCAGTTCCGTACCTAAAAGGTGAGTATTTCCAAAAGAAAAAACCTTTGGAGTTGACCGGGCAATCCCGGATGGGAGGAGATAAGGATGCTTAAGATCACAAATTTACAAAAGACCTTTAACCCCGGTACCATCAATGCAAAAACTGCCTTGTCCGGTTTAGACTTGACTTTGAAGGACGGTGACTTTGTTACCGTTATCGGCGGCAACGGAGCCGGTAAATCCACGCTTCTTAATGCCATTGCCGGTGTATGGAAGCCGGATTACGGCACTGTTGAGATCGACGGTGTGGATGTGACCCATATGCCGGAGCATAAACGGGCAAAGTTTTTAGGCAGAGTGTTCCAGGACCCTATGAAGGGTACTTCTCCGGATATGGAGATCGATGAGAATCTGTCCATTGCCGCCAGACGGGGCACCAAGCGTAAGCTTCTTTGGGGCATCCGGAAAGGGGAACGGGAGCGGTATAAGAAGCTGTTGGCACCCTTGGAGCTGGGACTGGAAAACCGCCTGTCTGCAAAGGTAGGCTTGCTTTCCGGCGGTCAGCGCCAGGCACTGACACTGTTGATGGCAACGCTAAACCGTCCCAAGCTGCTTTTGCTGGATGAGCATACCGCAGCCTTAGATCCCAAAACCGCAGCCAAGGTGCTGGAGATCACTGATCGGATCGTAACAGAAAACCGGCTGACGACCTTGATGATCACCCATAATATGAAGGATGCCATCACCTACGGTAACCGTTTGATTATGATGCACGAAGGACGGATCATTGTGGATGTGGAAGGGGAAGAAAAGAAAAAACTGACAGTAGACGCTCTGCTTGCTTTGTTTACGCAGGCAAGTGGCAATGAATTTGCCAACGATCGGGCAATGCTGGCATAAATACAGAGAAAGCCGCCAATACAAAAATGTGTTGGCGGCTTAAAATATATCTGTTCAAACAGGGAGGAGCTGTGATATAATAAAGAAAAAGGGGGTTATCGTATATGAAGCTGATTTTCTTAGGTGCGGCACACGAGGTTACCGGCTCATGCACGCTTTTGGAAGTTTGCGGCAAACGCTATCTCATTGATTGCGGTATGGAGCAGGGAGCAGATACCTACGAAAACTGCGAGCTGCCGGTTTTGCCTGGTGATATTGACGGTGTTTTTCTGACCCACGCCCATATCGATCATTCCGGAAAACTTCCTGCATTGGTGGCAAAGGGATTTTCTGGTCCCATTTATGCCACAGAGGCTACCTGCCGCCTGTGCACCATTATGTTGCGGGATTCTGCTCATATCCAGGAGTTTGAAGCGCAATGGCGAAACCGTAAAGCAAAACGGTCCGGAGAAGGTGCGTATGTGCCTCTTTATACAATGGCAGATACGGAACGCACATTGGACTTGATGCGCCCGCATTCTTATGGCGCAGATGTACCGGTGAGCGAAGGCGTAACGATTCGTTTCACAGATGCCGGACATTTACTGGGCTCTTCCAGTATTCATATTACCGTAACAGAAGGAGGAGAAACCCGGACGCTTCTGTTTTCCGGGGATTTGGGAAATGTTTCCCGTCCTTTGATCCGGGATCCGCAGCCTGCGTTGAATGCGGATTATGTGGTGATCGAATCTACATACGGTGACCGCCTCCACGGGGAACGTCCGGATTATATTTCCCAGCTGACTGAGGTGCTGCAGGATACCTTTGATCGCGGCGGCAATGTGGTGATCCCATCCTTTGCTATAGGTAGAACCCAGGAGCTTTTATACCTGATCCGAAGGATCAAGGAGCAGGGATTGATCCGTGGACACGACGGTTTTCCTGTGTATGTGGATAGTCCCTTAGCGGTGGAGGCTACCAAGATCTATTCCTGCGGTATGATGGACTATTATGACGGGGAAACCTTGGAACTTCTGTCCCAGGGGATCGATCCCATCGTATTTCCGGAACTGAAGCTCTCCATTACGGCGGAGGAATCCAAGCTGATCAATGCAGATAAAACACCCAAGGTGATCCTTTCTGCTTCGGGTATGTGCGAAGCCGGACGGATACGGCATCACTTAAAGCATAATTTGTGGCGAAAGGAAAGTACAGTCCTGTTTGTAGGTTACCAGTCCCATGGGACCATAGGCAGAAAGCTGTTGGACGGTGCTGACTATGTGCGTTTGTTTGGTGAGGATATTGCTGTTCACGCGCAGATCCGTACAATGGCAGGCATATCCGGTCATGCAGACAGAGATATGCTGTTATCCTGGCTGGGTAATATGAGCAAACCCCCTATGCAGGTGTTTGTAAATCATGGGGATGATGGTGTATGTGAGGAATTTGCCAAAGGGGTGACTGAAAAACTGGCATTTCCTGCAGTGGCACCTTATAGCGGTGACGGTTTTGACCTTATTACAAATGAATGCTACCAGAAGGGCATCATCCGTCCGGCACTGAAAGGCAGCGCAGGACGCAGAAGAGCCAACCAGCTGTACGAAAAGCTGCTGGCAGCCTTGGGAAGACTCAGTAAGCTGGTGCAAAGTATGAAAGGCGCATCCAATAAGGAACTGACCAGGATAACAGATCAAATCAATGCCATATGTGATAAGTTCAAATAAAGAATCTCTGCAGCCGAAATAACGGCTGCGGAGAACTCTTATTGCATAACGGAGCGGATCCGGTCAACGGTCCGCTGATAGCCCAGGATCTGCATAACCGTGTAAAGATCCGGGGAGTTGGTCTTGCCGGTGACCGCCTGACGGATAAAGGTAGAAATATCCGCAACGGTGCCGGGGAAGGCGGTGGGATCTGCCTTATATGCTTTCATATCCGTGGTGAAACCCATTTCTTCGGTGATGGCTTTCACTTTATCGAACCAAACAGAGGAATCATCGTTAATATCAAACCGATCCAGGAACTTCTCCAGTGCCGTCATAACGGTTTGTCTAGAGAACTTTTCGTCAAATACCGGTGTTTCCAGATATTCATCGTAGAAGAAGCCCATATACGGCTTGGCTTCCTTCCAGGTGGCAATATCCTTTCTGGGCTTCTTGCCGCCCCGACCGATGGCAAGGATCGCCTTGGCAAAGGTGGGATCGGCTTTCAGCTTTTGAGCGAAGTCCTGATCAAATTCCTCTGCCCATTGGGTGAGGAGGGTATAGACCTTTTCTGCATCCATCTTTGCGATCTCGTTTTTGGATACGTCTGTCAGCTTGGCATAATCGAACAGACTTCCTGCAGGATTCAGCTTTTTGGGGCTGAACTTAAAATCACCGGCAGGGGCAGTGGGATTGGCACGGCGCCAGTCTTCAAAGTTGGAGTTTAAAATGGTCATTACATATTCGTAAACGGCTTCCACAGGGAAACCTTCCGCTTTGTAGAAGGTCAGTGCCAGCTCCGGGTCTTTACGCTTGGAAAGCTTCCGCTTGGAGGTGCCGTCCATTTTCATCAAAGGTCCAATGTGGACATATTTGGGAATTTTAAAGCCCAATGCCTTGAAAAGCTGAATGTGGAAGGGCAGGGTGGGCAGCCACTCGTCACCCCGGACAACATGGGTAGTGCGCATCAGATGGTCATCTACCGCGTGGGCAAAGTGATAGGTAGGGATACCGTCAGACTTTAACAGAACGTGATCCACGTCGTTTTCTGTAATGGTCAGCTTGCCTTTTACAAGATCGTCAAATTTGTATTGATTCTCAATAGAACCGGTGGAACGGAAGCGCAGGACCCAGGGGTTGCCTGCTGCCAGCTGCTGCCGGATCTCTTCCAGAGAACGGTCCCGCCACATTGCGTATTTTCCATAGTAGCCGGTGGTCTCCTTGTTTGCTTCCTGCTGGGCACGCATCTCTGCCAGCTGCTCTTCAGTGCAGAAGCAGGGATAAGCCTGACCTTCCTGAACCAGCTTCTTGGCATAGACGTGGTAAATCGCTGCACGCTGACGCTGACGGTAAGGACCGTAAAGACCGTTGTCACCGTCGATGGTGGCGCCTTCGTCAAAAGCAATGCCGTAGTGCTTTAAGGTGTTGATTAGAACCTCTACAGCGCCGGGAACTTCACGCTTGGCATCAGTATCTTCCACCCGGAGGAACAGTACACCGCCGGACTGATGTGCCATACGCTCAGCGGTAAGACCCTGGACAAGATTTCCCAAATGGACAAAGCCTGTGGGAGAGGGTGCCATTCGGGTAACCACTGCGCCTTCGGGGAGCTCTCTGACGGGATACTTTTCCTCCAGGGATTCCGGTGTGTCGGTTATATTGGGAAACAGTAATTCTGCAAGTGCATTGTAATCCATAGTTTGACTCCTTTACTTTTCCATCTGATCCAGAACAAACTGGACAAACAAACGGGGGGTAACATCCAAAGCATCCTCGTTGACAATCATCTTTCCGTTGTGCAGGGGTACAACATTTCCATCAGCGGGCATAACACCTAAATTGAACATAGCACCCGGCTTGTAATAGGTGTAGTGAGAGAAGTCCTCCGCACCCATGCTGATGGGCTTTTCCTGGACCATATCTTCCCCAACAACCTTTTTGGCAGCTTCCACAATAGCATCGGCAAGGTCGTGATTGTTCCGTAGTGCTGGGTTGTAGCCTTCTTGCTCAATGTAAGCAGTGCCACCCATATCCTTGGCAACATTGGTGCAGATCTCTTCCATACGCTGGAAGATCTTCTTATCGGTTTCGTTATTGAGGGTCCGGACAGTGCCGTGCATAGAAGCTTTCTCGCAGACAATGTTCCGGGCGGTGCCACCGTGGATCTCACCGATACCGATGACCATCGGCTCCAGAGGATCCATTTCCCGGGCGCGCATAATTTGAATATCGGTATAAATACGGACTGCCATCGCCAAAGCGTCCACACCCTGATGGGGACGGGCAACGTGGGTAGATTTGCCGTTGCAATGGATATAGAAACCGTGACTGCCGGCATTGCAGCAGGTCTTGTTGGTGAGGATCATTCCGGCAGGCTTGTCCGGTGCAATATGGCATCCGATGATCATATCCACCTGATCCATAAAGCCATCTTCGCAAATTTTCTTTGCACCGCTGGGACCTTCTTCGCAAGCCTGAAATACAAACTTGACACAGCACTTGATCTTGTCCGCATTTTCTTTCATAGCCTTGGCAGTACCCAAAAGCATTGCGGTGTGACAGTCGTGACCGCAGGCGTGCATTTTGCCGGGGTGGGTAGAGGCAAACTCCAAACCGGTTTCTTCCGTAATGGGAAGGGCATCGGTATCAGCACGAATGGCAATAGTCTTGTTGCCTACGCCTTCGTTGAGGGTGGCGATGATACTGGATTCACCGAACTGCTCTGTATAAGGCAGACCGATGGCATCCAGCTCCCGACGGATCAGCGCCAGGGTTTTAGGTAGATCGTACCGGATCTCCGGAATCTGATGCAGCTGTCTGCGGATCTTAATAATATACTCTTTATCAATTTGAATGCTCATACAGTATTCCTCCTAAAAATATATGGGGTATTATACCATAGGCGATGGGAGAAAGTCAATTTTCCGTTGCGTTTTTCTTTGTAATGTGTTAGAATACAGGAAATTATGAAAAAGAGGGGTAAACAATGGAAGAGGTAATGATTCCCAAGAAAAGAATGCTCTCCGGTATTCAGCCCAGCGGTGACCTGCATTTGGGCAATTATCTGGGCGCGATCAAGAATTGGAGCGCCCGGTCAGAAACCTATGAGTGCTTTTATTTTATGGCAGATATGCACACCATCACAGTCCGTCAGACACCTGCGGATCTGCGCCGGAGAACCCTGGAGCAGCTGGCACAGTACATTGCCTGCGGCTTGGATCCCGAGAAAAACACCTTGTTTGTACAAAGTCATATGCACCAGCACGCAGAGCTTGGCTGGGTACTGAATTGCTACACAATTTTTGGTGAGCTGGGCCGTATGACCCAGTTTATGGATAAGTCTGCCAAGAATGCAGAAAATATCAACGGTGGTTTGTTCACATATCCTGCGCTGATGGCGGCGGATATCCTGCTCTACCAGCCGGATCTGGTGCCTGTTGGTCACGATCAGAAGCAGCATTGTGAGCTGACAAGGGATGTTGCCCAGCGTTTTAACAGCATCTACGGAGATGTGTTTAAGATCCCGGAGCCTTATATTCCGGAGACCGGTGCCCGTGTGATGAGCTTGAATGCACCGGACAGCAAGATGAGTAAGTCTATGCCGGAAGGCTGCGTATTCCTAATGGAAAGTCCCGAGGATATCCAGCGGAAGTTTAAGCGTGCCATCACCGACAGTGACACGGAAAACTGTATCCGTTTTGATCCGGAGAATAAGCCGGGCGTTGCCAACCTGATGTCCATCTATTCCGCAGTGACCGGTAAATCCTTTGAGCAGATCGAAGCAGAATTTGCAGGCCAGGGTTACGGCAAGTTTAAGCCCGTGGTAGGAGAAGCTGTGGTGGAAACCCTGCGTCCCATCCGGGAGGAAGCTTCCAGATTGCTGAAGGATAAGGCATATCTGGAGTCCGTGTACCGGGCAGGTGCAGAAAAGGCAAGCTATGTGGCAGAAAAGACCTTGCGCAAGGTCTATAAGAAGGTCGGCTTCTTACAGCGTTAATAGGAAAATCCTCCTGCGGTCACGGCAGGAGGATTCTTTTATAGAAAGAAATATAAAGCTAATGTCAAAAGTGCATTGTTTCGATCCTCTTCCCGGTCGCCGCACATCAAAAGCAGTAGCAGAATAATCAAAAGATCGCCGGTGTCCAGATCCTTGGGAATTAAATTTCGGAAGAATCCGGATATGCTGTCAGTTCCGTTGCAAGGCTGCGGCTTGTGCTCCGGAGGATGCCTGTGCTTCCGTTTTGGTGCCGGAGGAGGGGGCGGAGAACAAAGCTCCGGAGACGGTGTATCAGCTACCGGCGGACAGGGTGGCGATGGTGGCGGAGCTTTTGGCTTTTGGGGCTGGGGAATATTATCGGGCACCCGGTTTCTGCGGTATGAGCCGTCCGGCTGGGGAATGTAGCGGTTATACATTTTGTCACCTGCCTTTCCCTGTGTTTAGCAGAACGGATGCCATACTTGCCATTTTTGCTGCCCGCATTGCCCGTTCCAGCTTGCCAATGCGGTCTTTGCTTAAATACGGTCCCAATGCAGATAGCAAAGAGCGCTGATTCTTGTCAATGCCTGTCTGTCCTGCCAAACCGGATAATCGCTGCAGCATGGAAAGATCGATATCCGGCAGAGGAGAACTGTTGTTTTCAGGCTTAGCCGGTGGCGGAGCCGGTTGGGATGTATTTAAGTTTTGTGCCAGAGTCATTATCTTTTGCATCATCTCCGGATTGGAGAGTATCGCATTCATTTGCGTTTCCATATTGTCCATATTATCCTCCCATCTGGGCAATAAGCTGCTTTACTTCCTGGGATTCCAGAAGCGGTGCCAGCGCCTTTTTTGCCTGGGAAAGATCCCCGGCAGAAACTTGGGAAAGGGCATTTTGAAGAGCCTCCGGATCGGATTGCCGCAGCAATGCCAAAAGCTGCTGCCCCGCAGGACTTCGTGCCAAGCGCATAGCATCCTGTATGGAAAAATCACCGGTATTTTCTTGCATAGCGTTGCCTCCTGTCAAATTACCTGCTATAATGATCAAAGACTGTGTTCAATATTACTATATGCACCTAGGAAAGGGTTGGTGTACGTGAAGATTCTAGTTTTATCCGATTCCCACGCTGCATTGAGCTTTATGCGTTTTTGTATTCAGCGGGTGAAGCCGGATCATATCGTCCATTTGGGAGATCACTACGAAGACGGAAAGGCAATGGAGGAAGAAAACCCCCATATTCGTTTCCACCTTGTCCCCGGAAACTGTGACAGATACCGCTGTGAGCCATGGCTGGTGGATGTGCTCTCTTACTGCATCGGCGGTGTTCCTTTTTATATGACCCACGGACATAAGCACGGTGTGAAATCCGGGGCTGAGCGACTGTTAAATGATGCCCGGAAATCCGGTGCTCAGGCGGTTTTGTTTGGTCACACCCACATACCCTGCTGCTATCAGGAAGCGGATGGCTTGTGGGTTTTGAATCCCGGTACATGCGGAACTTATGGCGGCAGTGCCGGATTGGTGGAGATCGAAGGAGAAAAGATCACCGCCTGCCGGATCTTGCAGCAGGCGGATCTTTTGGAGTGGGATTAAAACACTCAGTTATAGGGTATAATTAGCAAAAGGCTACTACGAAAAGCAGTACGGCAGCAAAACCTGCGCCAATGGCTGCCATTAAGGCAAGATCCAGAAATTTGTGGATCAGCTCCTTCCGGGTGGCTGCATTGGGATAGGGTAGGTTGGGCAGACTGTTCAGATCTCTTCTGTGTATGGTTGCGGTTTTCATATTCATTACCTCCTGTAAATCTTATCTGCCCATAGAATACAATATAAATTGTACGATAATACGGACTAAAAGGTCTAAGATCCCATAGACTTGCATATTGGGAAAAAGTGTGCTATGATATGGAAAAACTTGTAAGGCGGAGGTTGCCTATGGAAAAGAAAGATAAGGGAACGGCACTGAAGAATATTTGCAGATGGATCTATAAGCTGCGCAGCCTGATCCTGTCGATTCCTGTGGCAGTGGCAGCGGTGATCCTGGCAATTTACAACCAGGCAAACCTGCCGGATATGGTTGGCATTAACATTCAAGCCACCGGAGAGTACGCCCAAATGGTAGGAAAGGGTGTTGCTGTTTTGGGACCCTTGGCAGTTACAGCGGTATGCTTGCTGCTGATGTTCGTATCCCGCAGAGTGATCTATCCCTGGCTGATCAGCCTGTTTTCTCTGGTGCTTCCGCTGCTGATCTATTTTACGAATATTTTCCCCGGTTGATTTTTGTTCCGGCTGTCAGTTGCTGATAGCCGGGATTTTTTTGTATTATCAACCCTTTCAGCCAGGAAAGGTCCTCTTTTCCTACCAACCCCATAAGGGTTAACAGACTGCCAAAGATCAGCAAAAAGCTGATACAGCGCAAGGCGGGTGTAATAATTCTTGCAGATAGAAAAACGCCTGCCATTGTGGACAAAAATGCAAACAGAGGAAGCTTCAGAGGCAGGACATCTCCGGTGATCTTTAAAAGCCGTCGCAGACTGAGCCCAAAATTGATCAGATGGGTGATAAGGAAACTGAAAAAGTAGCCTTGCATACCATATTTGGGAAGCAGCAGGAACAAAAAGATAACATCCATAGCGGAAGTGAGGATGTTGTAGCGCACACAAGCTTTTTGCTGCCCTAAACCTTTGATCATAGCGTCTGTGATTGCGTCGCAGTATAGCATTGGGATCAGCAGAGCGTACTGCCGTAGGACCTGCCCGGCTTCAGCATTCTGGTATAATCTATTACAGAGCTCCGGAGCAACCAGATACTCTAAACCGCAGAACAGGCAACCGTAGAGGATTGCGATCCGTAAGCTTTGTTTTGCCAAATATAAAACCCGTTGTCTGCTGCCTGCGGCTGCACACCGGGCAAGCTCCGGGATCAGCAGCTCCGCCAAACCAAACAAAATGGCAGCAGGGAACATCAGCACCGGAAACACCATACCGCATACGATGCCGAAGGCTGCCAGAGGAGAAGCTTCCCCCGGGAACAGTGCCAGCCGTTTGGGAACCATTAAGTTTTCTGTGGTGTTGATCCCACTTCGCAGGATGTCCCCCAACCCCAAAGGCACAGCTGTGTGCAAGAGCCGCTGTCTCAGGGGGAAAGGACCGCCGGAGGGCGCTTTTTCTCTGATACGCAAGATAACCAGCACCAGTAAAGTAAAGCAGCCACCGATGCCGCTTCCCAGTATAACGCTTTCGCAAGCTTTGGCAGGATCACTGCCGGACCAAAAGAATAGAAGGAGCATCGTGCCTGCCATACAGATCAGTTGTTCAGCAATTTCAATCATTGCCAATGTGCCGATCTTGTTTGCTGCGGTGAAGTAGCCAACCATCACGCCACAAAGACAGGTGACGGGGATAAAACAGGAATATAGAGAAATAGCAGGTGCGGTGCGGATATCACCGATCCAGTGTTCTGCCAAAAAGGGAGCACCGAAACGCAATAAAAGGGAAATAGAGCCGCTGCAAAGAATACTGTACAGGCAGCAGCCGGATAATACCCGGGTGACATTTTCTGCCCGTTGCTTGCCCAATTCTTCCGCAACCAAATACATTGTGGCAGTACGGATGCCAGCCATACCTGCAGTCATAGATAGAGCGCCTACAGATAAAACCAGCTGCAACAGTCCGATCCCGGCGGCACCGATCCGCCCGGATAAAAACACCTGAAAGGATGTGAAGATCAGCCGCAGGACTAAATTCACACCGGTAAGAAGCAACGCACTGTAAAAAATAGGAAGTTTTTTACCCAAAGAAACCCCTCCTTGTCCTAAGATTATGAGGACAAGGAGGGGAGTATTCCTTTATTCACCGATGAAGCTTTTGCAAAGATGTGCCAGGGGACAACAGTGACATTTGGGATTCCGGGCGATGCAGATCTCTCTGCCAAACAGTACGATCCGGTGGCAGAAATCAGAGCTTTCCTCCGGGGGTAAAATAGCACGCAGCTGCTTTTCTACCTTCTCCGGGTCTTTTCCCTTGGAAAGACCTAACTTTTCACAAATGCGGATACAGTGGGTGTCACAGACAACACTACCGGGTTTTCCAAAGATATCGCCTAAAAGTAAATTGGCAGTCTTTCTGCCGACACCGGGTAAAGCCAGCAGCTCCTCCATGGTTCCGGGGACCTTGCCGTTGTGTTTTTCCAAAAGCATTTGACACGCCAGCACGATATCCTTTGCCTTTTGCCGGTAAAACCCACAGGAGTGGACATAGTTTTCTACATCGGTAATATCAGCTGCCGCCATTGCCTCCAAAGTGGGATAGGCGGCAAACAGAGCAGGGGTGACAAGGTTCACCCGGGCATCGGTGCATTGGGCAGAAAGCCGTACTGCGATCATAAGCTCATAATCTTTTGTATAGTGCAGCGCACAGGGTGCGTCGGGATATTGTTGTTTCAGTAAATCAATAATGGCTGAGACTTTTTCTTTCATAATCTTCCCTCCGGGAACAGTTTATCATAAAATTCGCCCCTTGGAAAGATGTTTTTGCACAAATATACGGCAGCTGGATATGATGGAACAGTGATTTGTCAGGGGGCATTGGTATGGAGATTACATTGGATCAGTTGGGAACGGGTGAAGCGGCAGTGGTTAAAGATTTGACCTCAGAACCGGCATTGACCCGACGGCTGAAAAGCTTTGGGTTAATTCCAGGTACACTGGTACGCTGCCGGTATAAAAGTCCGTGCGGCAGGGTAGTTTCTCTGGAGTTGCGGGGCAGCGTATTGGCATTAAGAAGCCGTGATTTGAAGAAGATCAGAGGTGTCTTGGATGAATAACTACAGGGTGGTTTTGGCAGGAAATCCCAATGTGGGGAAAAGTACACTGTTTAACAGTATCACCGGAATGAACCAGCATACCGGGAACTGGCCCGGAAAGAC
The DNA here is from genome assembly GCA_045540795.1 of Faecousia sp. Lineage (GTDB taxonomy): Bacteria > Bacillota > Clostridia > Oscillospirales > Oscillospiraceae > Faecousia. The sequence goes on from JAZQHW010000078.1 coordinate 24,867, forward strand.
AGTAGGGACTGCCCAGGGCACATTTGAGATACACAATGGGAAGTATTTGATGACGGACCTGCCGGGAATGTATTCCCTGAACGGGCAATCAGAGGACGAAAGAATTGCTGCCGAGTATTTGAAAGCACATCCGGAAGAATGTGTTGTGGTAGTCTGTGATGCAAGCTGTTTGGAACGAACATTGATCCTGGCATTGGAAATAATGAAGATCAGTCAAAAAATGATCCTGTGTGTCAATCTGATAGATGAGGCAAAACGAAACGGGATCACAGTAGACGGGGAAGCGTTGAGAGAAGAACTGAGAATCCCTGTGGTACTCACCGCTGCCGGATATGGGAAAGGGACAGAGGAACTCCTGGCGCAAATAGAAGAAGCGGTACATAAGATGCCACGGTCAATGGATCCCGTATTTGAAGATTCGGTTTTGGCGGCAGAGGCTATTGCCCGGAAGGTGACAAAGCACACCCCAAACCAACGGGAGGATTTTCTGCGGAAGGTAGACCGGTTAATGGTCAGCCGCCGGTTCGGTGTGCCGTTTTTATTATTGATGCTGTTAGGTATCCTGTGGCTGACTGTGTGGGGTGCCAATTATCCTGGAATTCTGCTGGAATGGCTTTTTGACCGGGGATATGATTTTCTGAAAATGACCCTGGGCAGCTTGCCCCGCTGGATATACGGACCGCTGGTGGAGGGAATGTATTTGACAACATCCCGGGTGATCGCAGTAATGCTGCCGCCTATGATGATTTTCTTTCCATTGTTTACTGTGTTGGAGGATGTGGGGTATCTGCCCCGTATGGCTTTCTTGCTGGATCCCTGTATGTCCCGTTGCGGCGGCTGCGGAAAGCAGGCACTGACCCTTTGTATGGGGCTTGGCTGCAATGCGGTGGGAGTAATGGGCTGCAGGATCATAGATTCGCCCAGAGAGCGCTTGTGTGCCATCTTGACAAATGCTATGGTTCCCTGTAACGGACGCTTTCCGGTACTCATATTGTTGGGCAGCCTGTTCTTTTCCACAGGGGGCGGTGCTTTTGGGGTGGCAGTATGCGTGGCTTTGGGGGTGACGGGAGCAATGGCGGTTTCCGGTGTGCTTTCAAAAACTGTTTTGAAGCACCAAACCAGCACCTTTGTAATGGAGATACCGCCTTTCCGTCGCCCCCGGCTTGGGCAGATCCTTGTCCGTTCTTTGCTGGACAGAACATTGTTTGTGGCGGGCAGAGCCCTTGTGGTGGCAGCACCTGCCGGGATCGTCCTATGGTGCTTGTCGAATTCACCGTTGCTTGTTACCTTGACCCGGTGGCTGGATCCGGTGGCAGCGTTGCTGGGTTTGAACGGTGTGATCTTATTGGCATTTGTGTTTTCCTTGCCGGCAAATGAACTGCTGATCCCGGTGATCTTACTGGCTTTGACCGGCTCCGGTGATCTGCAAAGTGCTTCAGCCGTTGGTAGTAGCTTGTTACTGTCTCATATATCCTGGCAAACGGCAGTGTGTACCATGGTGTTTACTGTATTCCATTGGCCCTGTGCAACCACATTGATGACTGTTTACCGGGAGACCGGTTCCATAAAAAAGACAGCGGCGGCATTTATACTGCCGACCGCTGTGGGATGTACCTTATGTGCAATGCTAAATCTGCTCATCCAGAATATCGGCGCTTAGAGCAGAAAGCTCATAAGCGGTTCTTTCCTCTGAACCTTCTTCTGTAAGCTTTGTGTATTGCCGGCTTTGAAGGCGTCCGTAGATCCGGATGCAGTCTCGGGTATGGCATAGGGAAACCTCTTGCGCAGTCCGTCCCCAGAGAATGCAGGGAATATAATCTGCCCGGCGAAATGCCCGGGGAACGGCAAGCATCACATCACAGATCTCCCGTCCCAGGGGTGTGCGTCGATAAACCGGTTCCCGGCATAGCGGACCTTCTATAATGGCTTCGTTGATCGGCTCACCATCCTCCGGGATGATTTGGGAAGCGAAAACAAAAATGAGCAGATGCCGGGTGCCGTCCTGCCGTAGATTGTGGGAGCGGATCTGACCTGTAACCGTAAGCATACCGCCTGCGGTAGGATCTATCGATTCCAATAGTTGGGAATCCGCAATCACAGGGAGAAGATCTACCGCACCGGATAGCCGTTCCACTTCCAAAATGAAACGGTAAAAACGGCGTCCGTGGTTTTCATGGGAGATTTTCGGCAGGGATTGCAAGCTGCCCCGTATCGTAATTGTATTGTTCGTATGTTCCATAGTACCACCTCATTTACAGATGTATGGAACATTCTATGCAGCAATCCCCCGGGTTAAGCCCCGGGGGATAAAATCATTTGCGTTTTTTTCCGTAGCTTTTGCCGACAGGCTTTCTGGGTAAGGGTTTTCTGCCTGCAGGTTTTGACAGTTTTCTGGGGGGTGCAGCCTGATTTCCGGTGCGGGGAGGAATTGCCCGGATCAGACATTTAGGACCGGAACCGATAAGATCCTCCCGATGCGCTTTCAGCAAAGCTTCCTTGACCAAATAGTAGTTTTTGGGATTCCGGTATTGGATCAATGCTCGCTGCATTGCCTTTTCGTGAGGATCGGTGGGGACATAG
>JAZQHW010000079.1:0-10886 GCA_045540795.1 Faecousia sp.
CATCGTAATTGTTGTTACTACCGTCTATTCCGGTATTGAATACTTTATTCAAAACTGGAATTGCCTTTGTGACAAATAAAAATGTTGCAGGTGCAAATGCACCGGCACAGTAATGTGAGGACTGTTATGAATTCTAAGGAAATTGGCGAGATCCGCCGCCATGCACGGCGGGATCGCAGTAATATGACTGCTATTTATGGCTGCTATGTAAATGGACAGAAGGAAATCATTTCTTCTTTTCGGCAAAGCGTGGGTATGATGCCTGAAAATGAAGCTGAAAAGTATTTTGGCGTAATGAAGCGTGCCCTTATGGGAACGATAGGAAAGAATCTGATTGATATCACTTTTGCAACGCAGCAGGTTGCATCCGGTGAGGAGCATAAGTTTTTGATGGAATTGCGGAATTCAGATTTGCAGAATGATGATCTTAGAATGCGCTTCTTCCAGAAAGTAATTGACTCTGTATCTTTTGACGAAAGCTTCGTCGTATTATTGGGTTGTGATACATATGATGTACCCTTTAAAAGCAAGGATGATGAAACACAGCAGGATGCTTCCAGTGAGGTCTACAAGTACTTACTGTGTGCGGTTTGCCCTGTGAAACAAACAAAACCCGGTTTGCGTTACATAGCAGAAGAAAAGTCTTTCCACGACGGTGGTTTGGCGCAGGAGATCTGCGCACCGGAGATGGGATTCCTGTTCCCTGCATTTGATAACCGATCAACGAATATTTATAATGCGCTATATTATACACGAAGCGCAAAAGTAAGCCATCAGGAGTTTGTAAGTGCTATTTTTGCAGTAGACGCTCCAAAGCCTGCAGAAGAGCAAAAGAAGAGTTTTCAGACAGTACTGGGTAACGCTTTGGAGGAATCCTGTAGTCTGGAAGTTGTACAAACGGTTCACGATCAGCTGTGTCAGTGTATTGAATTGCACAAGGAAAGCAAAGATGCAGAACCCTTGCTTATATCTAAGAATTTAGTTAGATCTGCTTTGGAAACTTGCGGTGTTCCGGAAGCAAATGTGGCAAAGTTCAGTATTTCTTTTGATGAGAACTTTGGACACGATGCACAGGTACATCCTAAAAACATTATTGATCACAGAAAATTTGAGATCACTACACCGGATATATCGATCCGTGTAGATCCGGCAAAAAGTGATCTCATTGAAACCCGTATCATTGGCGGGGTAAAATATATTATGATTTGCGCTGATGAAAACGTGGAAGTAAACGGAGTACCAATTCATATAGAAGAATGATGATTGCCCTCAGTTTTAAACTGAGGGCAATCAATATTATTTGCTTTCTTCCAGAGCCTTTAAAATGATATCTACACAACCGTCAATACCAATGGTGCTGCTACACAGGCAAAGGTCGTAGTTGTGGGAGCTGCCCCAGGTGCGTCCGGTGTAGTGATGATAGTTTACACGACGGCGCTTATCTTTTTCTGCCAAACGGCTCATAGGGGACTTTTCGGATTCACCGTAGAGGCGGACAATACGCTCTGCACGGAATTCCTTGGTTGCGTGGATGAAGGTGTGCAGGCAATCCTCACGGTCCTTAAGTATGTAGTCTGCGTTTCTGCCTACGATAACACAGGGACCTTTCTCAGCCAATTGCAGGATCACATTGCACTGAACTGTCCACAGGAAATCTGCGGTGGACAGACCGTTCATCATACCGGGAACAGCGTGATTGGAGAATGCATAAGAGAAAATACTGTTGCCGGGGGAGTGTTCGCCGTGCTCTTCAATGAAGTTGGGAGAAAACCCCGACTCCAGGGCTATATGGTCAACCAGATCTTTGTCATAGAACGGGATGTCCAATTTCTTTGCTAAAAGATGACCGATGGTGCGTCCGCCGCTACCAAATTCACGGCTGATAGTAATTATGCGTTTTTCCATATAGACCCTCCTCTAGGTTATATTCTGATTTTATTATATGCGTAAATTCCTAATAAGTCAATAATGAGATCAATTTACGCAGATTCCAAAGATCCGTTGTCCACGGGTGCCTACGACAATGGTATTTTCAAATACGGCAGGGGAGGCTTCTACATTGGAACCAAGACTGATTTGACTAAGTTCTTCTCCGGTTTTACCGTCCAAGAGGAACATAGAACCTGCAGAATCGCATACAACAACATATCCGGTTCCGTCTTCGGTGTAAACTGCAGCCGGTGAGCTCCAGGTGTAGCTTTCCATATACATATCCCATACTTTTTCACCGGTTTTGGTGTCAAAGGCGACCAAGGTTCCGTCGTAACCGTTGGGTGTACGGGCAATGGAATAGATGATCAAACCTTCCAGGGAAGTACCGGGTTTGCCCAGTAGCGGGGTGGACTGAACACCACCGGATACACCGGATACGGTATGGCAATTATAAGTGTTGGACCAAACGATCTCACCGGTTTTTGCATTAAGCTTATAGATGGTGACGGTGCCGGTACCGGAACCGGATGCAGTCCAGTGCAGGGAGGGGGCGGTATAGATATAACCGGTTTCTCCGCTTTCGTCCCACTCAAACACCGGAGTAGAGTTGGAGTCGTCATCCGTATCTTGTGCCCAAACCAGTTCCATAGTATCTAGATCAATGCAGAAGAACATACCACCGTTCTCGGAAATGTAGAGATAGCGGTCTACGATCACAGCACTGGGCTCAAAGCCCAGCCAATACTTACCGCCTCCGGAGCGGGATGTATTATAGCGGAATTTGACGATTTCTTCCGGATTTACAGAAATGCTGCCGGCTTCGGCGTCGAATTTGCTGTTGAGCTTGATCGTGTACAGAATGCCGCTTTCACCGGGCCAGATCAAGGTGTCGGTTTCAGCGTCAACCAAGGGTGAGGAGTCAAAGGCGGACCAGTCGCCCCGGAGTGTGAAATTATCAGCGCCGCTCTTTTCGTAAAGAATACTTCCGTCGATCAGACTGATAATATACATTCTGGGCGTTTTACCGTCCACATAGTCGCCGGAACCAACATACATAAGAGGATACCCTCTGGGATCCAAAGATCCTGCGCCTTTGAAATTCATTCCCACCCATACAGGATCCCGGGTGTAAGAACCGTCATCGAGATCATAGAAATAGATGTAACCATCCAAGGTGGCATAGATTACTTCTACAAGACCGTCTTTTGCTTTTTTGTCGGTGTAAAGATTCATAATCTGCCGCATCTCATCGGACCAGCGAACGATCAGAGGCTGACCGGTCCAACCACTGCCGGGCCAACCGTTAAAGGAACCGATATTGGCTTTCCATTTTTCGGTCAAGGTCTTATCTACAACATTTGCTGTACCGTAAGTAGGACCGGAACGGTAATTATCGCCCCGGAAAGTAATGATACCTTCAAGACCGGTATAATCTGCACCTTGTCCAAACCGGATCGGTTCAGCCCGTTGATAGCTTTCAACAATGGTACCTTGGGTAATGGCTTCCCAGGTCACACCCCAGTTTTCCGGGTTGCTGTTATCCGTAAACGCAGGGGTGAATGTAGGCTCCGGCTCTGTAGGAGTTGTTGTTTCATCTGTGGTTTCCGGTACAGAGGTTTCCCCGGTCGTATCCTGTGTTTCGGTGCTTGCTGTAGTTTCCGGAATGATAACCGGTGTTTCGTTATTTCCTTGTATCCGTTTATATGCAAACAAAGTACACAATAATACAATGATTGTACCAAGGTAAAGGGTAATCAGAATGGGTAGATTTCCTTGTTTGCTGCGTACTGTGATCCAAGTGAAAACAATGCTGCTCAGGATGAATGCGCCCAGTACAATGACAAGTACAGTCAATGCGGGTTTCATCATTAGTTGCGAATCTGTAACGCCCGCGGTGAGGGTGATAAAGGTATTCATATGATCGCCTCCTTGTATATTCAAAATTATATCATTATCCTATCGTATTAGCAAGCATAAAGGGCGAATTTTTATGGATTTTTGATGTTACGATTTTAGATTGCTTAGTGAAGAAAAATATGCTATAATTTAAGAAAAGTAAGGGAGGATGCTATGAAAACGATAATTGAGATGCTATCAGAAGAATTGGGGCAAAATCGGCAATATGTGGAAAACGTGGTGACCCTTTTAGATGAAGGCAATACGATCCCGTTTATTGCCAGATATAGAAAAGAAATGCATGGTGCAATGGACGATACAGCCCTACGTACATTGGAAACAAGACTTGCCTATTTACGGAATCTTCAGCAGCGAAAAGAAGAGATCATTAAATCTATTGATGAGCAGGGGAAACTGACGGATGAACTGCGGGCTGCGGTGATCAATGCCCAAACATTGGCAGAGGCAGAGGATATTTACCGTCCCTATAAACAAAAGCGCCGTACCCGTGCAACGGTTGCAAAGGAAAAGGGATTGGAGCCTCTGGCGCTGGCGATTTATGCACAAACAGGAGAAGAACCTGCAACATTGGCACAGGATTATGTGGATCCTGAAAAAGGTGTGGAAACGGTGGAGGATGCCCTTGCCGGTGCGTCGGATATTATTGCTGAAATTATTTCCGATGATGCGGATATCCGCAAAGCGCTTAGATTGAAAATGCAGCGGCAGGCTGTGCTGACGGCACAGGCAGCGGATCTGGAAAATGATAGTGTCTATAGACTTTACTATGCATTTTCCTCTCCTGTTTCCAGGTTGCAAAGTCATCAGATTCTTGCGATCAACCGTGGTGAAAAGGAAGGCTTCTTAAAAGTGGATATTACGCTGCCGGGAACAGAGGGGCAGGCGTTGGTTTGCAGATGTGCGCTGAAACCTACTGCAAATGTTTCTTCGTTTGTCCGTGCAGCTGCGGAAGATGCTTACAATCGACTGATCGCGCCCAGTGTAGAGAGGGAAATGCGCAGTACCCTTACAGAGATGGCATCAGAATCTGCCATTGAAAACTTCGCTTTGAATTTGAAGCCGCTACTGATGCAGCGTCCGGTTAAGGGCTTTGTGACAATGGGATTGGACCCCGGATATAAAAACGGCTGCAAGGTCGCTGTTGTGGACGGTACCGGTAAGGTTTTGGATACAACAGTCGTTTATCCTACCTTCTCTCAAAGAAAGAAGGAAGAGTCAATTATTCAGCTTTCTGCAATGATCCGCAAATATGCAGTAAAGCATATTGCGATTGGTAACGGTACGGCATCCCGTGAAACAGAAGCAATGACAGTGGAGATGATCAAGAAACTCCCGGGTGTTAGCTATATGATCGTTAATGAAGCCGGTGCATCCGTGTATTCTGCTTCCAAGCTGGCAGCAGAGGAATTCCCTGACTTTGATGTCAATCTCCGTTCTGCTGTATCCATTGCCAGAAGATTGCAGGATCCCCTTGCTGAGCTTGTGAAGATCGATCCTAAAGCCATTGGTGTGGGACAATATCAGCACGATATGCCTCAGAAACGCCTGGACGAGGCTCTGGGCGGTGTTGTAGAAGATTGTGTTAATGCGGTTGGTGTGGATGTAAATACTGCATCTGTCAGCTTGCTGCAGCAGGTATCCGGTCTGACGGCAACGACTGCCAAGAATGTGGTGAATTACAGAAATGAGAACGGACCCTTTACTACCAGAAGCCAGCTGAAAAAAGTTCCGAAGCTGGGACCAAAAGCCTTTGAACAATGTGCTGGCTTCCTTCGTGTTCCTGAGAGTAAAGAAATTCTGGATAATACCGGTGTCCATCCGGAAACCTATGGAGCTGCGGAAAAGCTTTTGCGCCTTTGTGGCTATACAAAGGCAGATGTTGCTTCCGGTTTGATTACAGAATTGTCCGCTAAATTTAAAGCGTTGGGTGAAGAGCAGGCAGTTACTGAATGCAATGCCGGTTATCCCACCCTGCAGGATGTGGTCAAAGAATTATTGAAGCCGGGCAGAGATCCCAGAGATGATCTGCCTGCACCGGTGCTTCGTACAGATGTGTTGGAAATGAAGGATTTAAAGCCAGGTATGGTTCTGTCCGGAACTGTCCGGAATGTAATTGATTTCGGTGTATTTGTGGATATTGGTGTGCATCAGGATGGTTTGGTGCATATTTCTCAGGTCTGCAACAGACGTGTCAAGCATCCTTCTGAAGTGGTAAAGGTTGGCGATGTTGTTAAAGTTGCTGTTCTGGAAGTGGACGAACAGCGTAAACGCATTGGCTTAACGATGAAAAATATCCCTGCTGAAAGCTAATAGAGTCGCCCCTTTTCAAGACTATGAAATGGGGCGATTTTCCGCTTTACAGAAGTCTTGGGGTATGTTATTATCCAAGGAAAGAAACCCAAGGAGCGGTTATTATGCAGCATTTTTTCTATTCAACCAGGGAATTTGAAAATCAATATACCTATACCGGCAATGATCTTGGCGCAAATTGGTCACCTGACGAAACAATGTTTCGCTTATGGGCACCCACAGCAGAGAAAGTTTTTATTAAGTTATTTTCAGGCGGTACGCCGGATGTATGTGATCTTTTAGAAGAGGGGGAGATGGAACACGGAGATAAGGGTGTATGGACTCTTCGATGGGAAGGTAATTTACACGGTAAATATTATACCTACTATGTAACTGTTGAAGGCAATACCTTTGAAGTTTGCGATCCTTATGCCAGATCGACCGGTGTTAACGGCGTAAGGGGAATGATCCTGGATATGAACAGTACAGATCCGGCAGGTTGGGATGAAGATCGTAACCCCAATGCGGTATTGTCACCTAACGATGCGGTAATCTATGAATTGCATCTGCGGGATATCTCCTCAGACCCGGCTTCCGGTATCCGGAATGTGGGAAAATACCTGGCACTAACGGAAACCGGCACAAAAACACCCGGAGGATGCGCAACGGGACTGGATCATATTAAAGAGCTTGGTGTGACCCATATTCATATTTTGCCATTCTATGATTATGGCTCAGTGGATGAATCAAAGCCTGAAATTGCACAGTTCAACTGGGGCTATGATCCGGTAAATTTTAACGTGCCGGAAGGCTCATACAGTACGGATCCGTTTCACGGGGAAGTGCGGGTTTCAGAACTGAAGAAGATGATACAAACGCTCCACAATAACGGATTGTCTGTTGTAATGGATGTGGTATATAATCACGTTTTTGATGCTGGAAATTTCTGTATAAATAGAATTGTTCCGGGTTATTTTTCCCGGGAGGATAAAAACGGGAACCTTTCCAACGGCTCCGGTTGCGGTAATGATACAGCATCGGAACGGAGTATGGTCCGTAAGTATATTGTGGATTCTGTATGTTATTGGGCTGACGAGTACCATATTGACGGCTTTCGCTTTGACTTGGTGGGACTATTGGATGTAGATACGGTCAATGAGATCGTGCGTAAAGTGCATAGCAAACATCCCAATGTTCTGTTTTACGGAGAAGGTTGGGCGCTGCCAACAACATTGACGAAAGAAAATGTTTCTTTGGCTGTACAGAATAATGCAAAGCTGACACCGAATTTTGCGTATTTCAGTGACACCATTCGGGATATGCTCCGGGGAACTGTTTTTGATATGAATGCGAAAGGTTATATATCCGGCGCAACTGTTTCTAAGGATTTATTATATAAATGCTTTACAGGTAATCCGGATTGGTGTCCGTCACCGTCACAAACAGTAAACTATGCTTCCTGCCACGATAATCAGACGTTGTTTGACCGAATCCGCTGTTCTAATCCGGAGGAAACTATGGCAGTACAGGTAAAAATGAACCTGCTGGCGGTTGCTTTTTGTTTTCTTTCACAGGGCATTCCCTTTATTCAGGCTGGGGAAGAGCAGCTTCGTGTGAAGTGGGATCTGACAGGGAATTGTGTGGAAAATAGTTATAATTCTCCCGATTCTGTAAATATGATCCGGTGGGAGAATTTAGAAGACCCTGTATATCAAAAAGTATTTGCATACTACGGAGGCTTGATTCTCTTCCGCAAAAAACATAGATTATTGCGACAAACTACTTGCGAAAAAGTACAGCAGACTGTTTCTGTGTTTCCGTGGAATACAGATCATGCAACTGCATTTATGTTGGAGGATGATGAAGAAAAGATCATTGTCCTTTTCAACCCTGTGAGAACCTGGCAGGAGTTTACACTGCCTTGTGGACAGTGGGTTCGTTATATTGATGGAAACAGCGCCGGTATTACACCGTTGGAAACCTGCAGTGGTAAAGTTTACATTGAGGATATATCGGCTGCGGTATTCGTGCAAAAGAAATGAAAATTGCTCTGCTAAGATTTTAGCAGAGCAATTTCTTTATTTATTATGTAGGGGTTCTTCAATGAAAGCTTGTCCCAACCGCACACTTTGCAGAAGCATTCGATCCCGCTGGCGAAGAGTTTCTGTATAGCTTTGATGGGTGTAGTCATAAAAACCGGTACCGGTCTTAACACCGTACTCACCTTTGTCATAATGATCAAAAATCATTTTGGGACGGTTAGGATCAGGCGCAGGGACGTAGTTTTTGTTATTTAAGCCATTGGCTGCCATATCCAAGCCATTAAAGTCCATTCGCTGGACCAGACCCAATAGCAAGCCGCGGGGCATCAGACTTGTTTTTACCGCAAGATCCAGATCCTCCGGAGTGCAGTATCCATTTTCTATCAAATAAACAACTTCCCGGGTCATTGCTCCTTGCATTCTGTTTACGATAAAACCGGGGATAAATTTCTCCATTCGAACAGGTGCTTTTCCACAATCCTTGTGCAGCTGATATGTGGCATTCATAACGCAGTCTAATGTTTCCGGACCTCGAACAACTTCAACCAAAGGAAGAATATGTGCCGGAGCATACCAGTGAGAGATAACAGAGTAGGGGAGTCTTCTCTTTGGCATCAGGGTAAAGATGTCCATATATGAGGTGTTGCTGGCAATAATGACATCTTCTGGCAGTATGGCATCTAGTTGATTGTAGAGTATTTCTTTGGCTTCCGGCTTTTCTACGATCGTTTCAACAACATACCAGGCACCGTCTACTGCAGTTTGAAGCTCTGTTGTGTATTCCAGTCGGGAAAGAGCGCTTTTTGCTTCTTCATCAGAAAGCATATTTTCTTCTGTCAAAAGCCGCATATTACTTTCAATGACTTCTTTGGAACGTGCCAGTGTTTTCTCTGTCCGTGAATAAATCGTACACTTATATCCGTTGGTTGCATATACAGTTGCGATTCCCGGTCCCATTGTACCGGCACCGAGGATCGCGATCTTATCTCTGTTTTGTAACATATGATCCCTCCAGTGATCTTTTTGTTAATCATACTATTTATGTCAGGAAAAAGAAAGACCCCGCTGTTTAAAGCAGGGTCTTTGGTGGACCTGATCGGATTCGAACCGACGACCCCCACAATGCGAATGTGATGCGCTCCCAGCTGCGCTACAGGCCCGTGTGAAAGGATTATAGCTCCGGGATAATAATTTGTCAAGAATTAGATTATTCCGCATAATTCTTGTTTATGAGTCAACATAGAAAATGCTTATTATCTTTTGCTTTTCTCTTGTGCTAGTATGATTAAAAATGAGAAGGAGGGCAATATGCAGGTACTTGTGATCAACACCGGCAGTTCATCGGTAAAATTTAAACTGGTGGATATGCCGGATAAAAAAGTTATTATAAAGGGTCAAATAGAACGTATTGGTGGAAACGGATTTGTTCGTTATCAGGGTTGGGACGGAAAAGAGAATAAAACTGAATTGTACATACCGGACTATCAAAGCGCGTTCCGGGTGCTGTTTGAAATAATACCGGATATCAAAATGATATGTGCTGTTGGACATAGAGTGGCACACGGCGGTAACGATTACACAGAACCGGTTATTATCAGTGACCGGATTCTGAAGGGAATCCAGGAGAATGCAAAATTTGCACCGTTACACAATCACGCAAACATTCAGGGAATCTGCGCTTGTTTGGATGTGCTTGGAGATGATGTACCGCAGGTGGCTGTATTTGATACCGGTTTTCACGCAACGTTACCGGAATATGCCTATTTGTATGCGATCCCTTACGAGTATTATGAAAAATACGGTATACGCAGATTTGGTTTTCACGGTTTGTCCCACAGATACATCAGCAGACGTTGTTGTGAATTGATTGGCAGTAAGGCTTTGAAGATCATAACCTGTCATTTAGGGAATGGCTGTTCCCTGGCTGCGGTTAAAAACGGCAAGAGTGTTGACACATCTATGGGAATGACCCCCAACGAGGGATGTATGATGGGTACGCGGAGCGGTAATATTGATCCGGCAATTTTAGATTTTATCGCGGAAAAGGAGAATTGCTCCTATAAGGAAATTTTAGATATTTGCAATAATAGGTCGGGTTTATTGGGGGTTTCCGGAATATCTAATGATTATAGAGACTTGACAGAATCCAATGACGATCGAGCTAAAATAGCATTAAAAATGCAAAATTACCAAATCGTTAAGATCATTGGAGCTTATCTTGCGGTTATGGATGGTGCGGATGCGATTGCTTTTTCCGGTGGTATAGGTGCCAATGCAGTGGAGATGCGGAAGGAGATATGTGACTCTCTTGGTTATGTGGGTGTTATACTGGATGACGAAGCAAACCTGTCTCGAAAGACAGATCATTGTATTTCTGCACCGGAATCTAAAATTGCTGTTTATGTAATTGCTACAGATGAAGAAATGATGATCGCTGATGATACATATCATTTGATCAAGGATCGTATACATAAAAATAGTTAATATAAGATATTTCAAAAATCGTCATATAAAATAACTTATAATATGGATACATTTAAAACCTTCCGGTTATTCCGGAAGGTTTCAGACTGTCGAAAAACATATTTTTCGACAGTCTGACAGAGGTCAAAGGAGCCGCAAAGACGAAGAAAACGACCTTGTCGGCGTACAGATGGTACGGTAAAGGTCGTTTTCTGAAGTAAGTCAAAACGCTTGCGCAGCAAG
>JAZQHW010000080.1:0-5541 GCA_045540795.1 Faecousia sp.
GTGTTTATTAAGGAGGCTATCACAATGGTGCAGCGTGCAGAATATTTGAATGTGCTTAAGAACTGGAAGGATGAGCAGGTTATTAAGGTCATCACTGGCATCCGCAGATGCGGTAAGTCCACCTTACTTTCTTTATATCAGGATTACCTGCGCACACAAGGTATCACAGAAGATCAAATCATATCTATTAACTTTGAGGAATTGGAAAACGAATCTCTTTTGGATTACAAGGCGTTGTACGACCATATTAAGCAGCGGTTACACGCGGAGAAGACTACCTATATTTTCTTGGACGAAATTCAGCGTGTTCCTGATTTTCAAAAAACCGTTGACAGCTTGTATGTCAAAAAGAATATAGACATCTATATCACCGGCTCCAATGCTTATCTTCTCTCCGGTGAACTTGCAACGCTTCTTTCCGGACGCTATATAGAGATCAATATGTTACCCCTTTCCTTTGCCGAGTTCTGTGAAATAAAAGGGGGGAATGACAAGGATCCTCTGTTAGCTGAATATATGAAGAATGGTTCCTTGCCCTATGTGGCAATGCTGGATGGTTCCACAGAAAAGGCTGATATGTACTTGGAGGGAATCTATAACACGATCATCGTAAAAGATATTGAAGATCGGCAAAAGCGCAAGGAGCAAGATCCCAATAAACGAAAGATAACAGATATTGCTTTGCTAAAGAATATATCCAAATTCTTGGCAAGTTCTGTTGGAAATCCCGTTTCAATCAAGAGCATTGCAGACTATATCACATCCAGTGGCAGAAGCGTATCCTACAACACAGTAGATGATTATGTAGAGGCATTGGTTGAACCGTATATCTTCTATCCTGTTGAACGATACGATGTTCTTGGCAAACAACTCCTAAAAACAAATCAGAAAATGTATATCGTTGATCTGGGTATCCGCCGTCATTTGTTGCCCAGGAAAAAATATGACCTTGGATTCTCACTGGAAAACGTCGTGTTCTTAGAACTCCTTAGACGCGGTTATGAAGTGTCTATTGGCAAAGTTGGGACAACCGAAATTGACTTTGTCGCCCGTAAGAACGACAACGTTTACTACTATCAAGTTACAGCATCTATGGTGGAAGAATCCACATTCGAAAGAGAAATGGCTCCGCTGAGAAACATCAATGACAATTACCCTAAAACCGTAATCACACTTGACCGTTTTACACTGGGTAACTATGAGGGTATTCAGGTTGTCAACGCCATTGATTGGCTACTGGATAAATAAACAAAAACTGCACTTTGCAACGTGTTCGTATCTCTAAAAAAGAAAAATGTACTGTTTGTCGATTGTAAAAACCGTTTGTATTACGCATATTTTGCTTAAATCCTATAACCCAACCCGGACCAAAAAGCCGGCAATTCTCCACTGGGAATTGCCTGCTTTTTACTGATTTCCCCTCAGCTAAATGCCTCTTACAAATTTTTCTGGTGCATTTTTTGTCACAATATGGTATAGTATCCATTGGGTGATAACTATGTTTTTCATAACCAACAATCACATTCCGGAAGGGGTAGGGTTTCATGCCTTTGGTCTTACCCATATTCTTTGGCTTTTGGCAGGTTCCCTTTTCTGTCTTGCCGCCTGCATTTTCTACCGTAAGCTATCTTATAACAAGCGGAGAATTATGCGTACCGCGCTGGGTGCATACATCTTCCTGCAGGAAATGATAAAAAATCTGGTGCTTATCTGTTTAGGTGAATTCAGCTGGGGGCATCTTCCCTTCCACCTTTGCGGCATCAACATTCTTCTGATTTTCTTTGATATCATCAAGGAAACAAAAGTGGTCAGAAGCTTCTTGTATTATTTCGCCATCCCCGGTGCTCTGCTGGCATTGCTTTTCCCCAACTGGACCAATATGCCTGTTTGGAACTTCTTTCACATTCACAGCTTCACCATTCACATTCTGCTGGTAGTTTATCCTATGCTACTGGTTACCACCAGGCAGGTGTCCACAGATCTGAAGTCAGCCCTTCAGGGAACAGCTCTGCTGATTGCTATGGCAATCCCTGTATACGGCTTGAATCTGCTTTGGGATACCAATTTTATGTTTTTGATGGAGCCAGACTCCGGCAATCCTTTGGAACTGTTTGAAAACCTTTTAGGTTCTCACCTTTGGGGGTTTCCGATCCTGTTGCCTGTTGTGATCCTTGTAATGTATATCCCTGCCCGTGTATTTGTGAATCGAAAAACTTCCCCCAAAGTTCGCTGCTGATTCTTACAAAAGGTCTACCGCAAATAGCGATTCTATGTGAAGTTAGGGTAAAGCCGGAATTTTTATCGAAAGACGGAGCCTTTTACACAAGGACACGAATTCTAAAATTTTTGCATATTCTCCAGGTATGGGTACAAGCTAAGGCAAAAGGAGTGAATAACAAATGGACGGACAGGAACTTGTAAAACAAACTCTGGATCAGATCCCTCAGGCAAATGCCAATGCCAAACGCATCGTAGCTCTTGTAAAAGAAGGCGGCAGGATCACCGGGTATCAGCTTTCTGACAATTCCATTGTAAAAAAGCAGCAGGCGGTGAATATGGCAAAGCAGGGACAAATTGCCGGTGTCGGCATTGCCCACCGGAAAGATACGGAATACCTGAAATCCATTCCCGACGGCAGTGAGAATAACAATCTGGGCAATTTGCCTTCCATTTCCCCAAAATCTTAAGTATCCCAAAGAAAGTCCGGAATTGCTTTTCCGGGCTTTTTATGCTATTATACTTTCAATCACATATTGGTCAGGAGTAGATACTATGGATTACAGCGCACAGGCGAAAAAGCTTTACGGCGGTACGGAAGCTTACAGAGAATATGAAGAGAAGTCCAAAAACCGCACCCCTCAGCAGGAAGAAGATCTGGGGGCAGAAGTAATGAACTTCTTTGTAAAGCTGGGCAAGCTGCGTCCCTGTACACCGGATTGTAAGGAAGCACAAGCCTGGGCAAAGGAATTGCAGGATTTCTTCACCAGGCATTATTACACCTGCACCCCTGAAATTTTGAAAAGCTTAGCAGAAAGCTATGCAGCCGGCGGCAGTATGACCGGGAACATCGACAAAGCCGGCGGCACCGGCACCGGTGCTTTTGCCAAAGAGGTCATTGACATATATATCAAACACTTATAAGCATAAAGCGGATGTCCCAATTACGGACATCCGCTTCCCTTTATATTCCATACTTTGTAAGATCGATCCTGCCATTTCTTTCAAACACGATCCCCTCTTGTTCCAGCAGCTTTCTTTGGGCTTCGCCGCCGCCAAAGGCAAAGTGCTCTGCCACCTGTCCTCTGCTATTCACAACACGATGACAAGGAAACTTTCCCGGATCCGGATTGTTGTGCAGGATATTTCCCACTGCTCTCGACAGATTCTTATTTCCCAAAGCAGCAGCAATTTGCCCGTAGGTTGTCACCTTTCCTCTGGGGATCGTTTTTAGTAATGCATATACCTTTTCCTTCATGCTTCACCAAATGAAAGGAAGGAGCCTGTATTTCACTTTCTGCTTATACGCAGCGTAGCCGGGAAGCTCCCGTGTCAGTAGTTTTTCTTCGTCTTTCAGCCGGGCAATGATAATTGCCGGATAACACGCAAAAACGGTCAGGGCATACCAAGAGCCTAGAACAAGAGGGATCATCAAAAACAGCAAAATGGTAACCCCATACATAGGATGCCGGACGATGCCGTACAAGCCGGTATCCACCACCGTCTGTCCTTCCTCCACTTTAACAGTACGGCTCAAGTAGGCATTCTCCCGCATCACCTCTGCATACAAGGCATAAGCCATCAAAAACAGCACCGACGCAATGACCACAATCCAGCCAGGAACATCTGACCAACCAAAGCGGAAGTCCAACCCCGCCACCAGAAAGCCTACAATAAACATCAGCCCGGAAAGGGCAAGGACACCTTTCTGTTTTCCCTGTTTTTCTTTGGCATCCAGCCGTTTGGCTAAGAATTCCGGAGACCTGAAGAACATTACAAAGCCGGCAATCAACATCGGCACAAACAGCAGTCCCATCAAAAGCCAGCCACTGGTATACACAAGTGTACCTGCCGGCAGGAAAACCAGCAATCCCACCAGCACCAGTCCACAGGTAAACTTAATCAGTGCTTCCATCAGCAGTTTCATTTCTTCTTCCCTTTCGTCAAGTCATAACTCATATCCAGCAAAAACCGGATTTTCTCTTCATCCACCGTGCCGTCCAATGCCACCGTCAGCCAATGGGCTTTGCTCATATGGTAGGCTGGGAAAATCCCCTGCGTTTGCCGGAAAGAGCCAATCAGCCGGGGGTCGCATTTTACATTCACCACCCTGATATCACCGCCACCGGAAAGTCCCAGCTTTTCCCCGGGGATCTCCATAATCACCGCAAACCATTTCCGGTTGCTCTGATGGCGAAACACCCGAAAGCTTGGGTATTTATTAAACAGATTCTCTCCTGTGGTGCCGTAAGTTTCTTCTATGTAATCGTACAGGTTCATTTTCTTCTCCCTGTTTTATACCTCTTCCTCCAAAGCTTCTATATAAAAGCTCACCGGGCGGAAGCCGTCATTGCAGCTGATCATTGCCGATTTTGGATCTTTCATCCAACCGTCATAAAAGTTACCGCCACCGTGAGCTAAGGCCATCACGAAAGCAGAAACACTTTCCCAGGCACTGTCACAGAAGCCCTCCGGCTTTTCCCAGCCATTGGCGATCCATATCTGCCCCTCCTCCACGCTGCATGCGTGCTGAATGGGATTCTCGTATTTCTCCATCAAATCGGGATAGCTTGTCTTTCGTATCGCCGTAATTCTTATTTTTTTCATTTCCGGTCACCTCTTTTTTATTATAGCACGCAAAAATACACCTTGCAACGGCTACTGTCTTTGAAGTATAATAAACAAAAAAACTGGAGGATGAATTATGCGTAAAAATTTCGGAGCAAAAGCAATGTGCTATCCTATGCCGGTGTATATTATCAGCACTTACGGTGCAGACGGCACACCCAACGCTATGAACGCTGCCTGGGGCGGCATCAGTGAGGAAACAGAAATTTCCATTTGTATCAGCCCTGAGCACAAGACTACGGAAAACATTCTGGCACGGAAGGCATTCACAATATCTATGGCAACCGCCAAGTATATGGCTGCCTGCGATTATGTTGGCATTGTTTCCGGCAACAAAGTACCGGACAAATTCGCCAAGGCAGGATTCCATGCCACCAAGTCTCAATTTGTGGACGCACCGCTGATCGACGAATTGCCTATGGCTGTAGAGTGCAAGCTCATCTCTTACGATCCGGACACCTGCCGGTTGGTAGGGCAGATCGTCAATGTTTCTGCTGACGAATCTATTCTTGGTAAGGACGGAAAAGTCGATGTCGCTAAGCTGCAGCCTATCACCTATGATCCTATGAACCATCACTATCTGGTTCTGGGAGAAAAGGTAGGTCAAGCCTTCCATGACGGTTTATCCCTGAAATAAGAAAACGGTTCTGCCTTAACTTGGGCAGAACCGTTTTTCATGAGAATTTGTAAAAGGGT
>JAZQHW010000081.1:0-18040 GCA_045540795.1 Faecousia sp.
CGGGCGGTGTGACAGAGGCCGTCCGGTATCTTTCTTCCTGTGTGGCAGGATAGTATGTGGTTGCTTATTTGAAAAGATTATTTGATTCTGGTAGAAAGTCTCCTTTCCGAGATTTCATATACTGGCTCGATCACAGACAGCACATGATGAAAACCGCCCCAGCACATCCGCGCATGATGTACCATATTTCTGTGGTCTTCAGATTTAGGGGTCAGTCACTTGAAATCCCCGCAAGCTATTAGGATTTCCTGTGTTGTCCCTATTATAACTCACTCCCATACCCTGGACAATGCCGCCGGTGGTGTTCAGAAGGGCGGGGTCGGTGATTTTCAGGAGCATATTACGGCAGCGTTCGGTGGCGTTGGGATAGATTTTGAGAATTTCCACAGAATATTCTCCCGGGGTGTTTTCTGTTACGGTGGAATAAATGGTAGCAGCACCGGTGTGGACACTTTCCGGGTCAGCTACAGGCAACGGTTCACCGGATACGGCGGTATCCAAAGTGCCGAAAATGCCCTGGCTGCAGTTTTGCTTCAGTGTGCCAATGGCAGTGGCGGATTCCAAAGCACCCATCAGCTGTCCGGGCGTGCCGATCTTACCTTTTTTCACGGACATTACTTTAGCATCGTAAGCGCTGCCGGTATGCATTGTCAGCAGGTTGCCTTTGGAATCGTTGACACCGTGCCCCAGGGCTGCGAAAGCACCGGTTTCCGGGTCATAATAGGTAACGGTGCCGATGCCGGTGGTGCCTTGGCGCAGGTAAAGACCCAGCTTTGGTCCGTTATCTGTAAGGACAGGGGAGAATTGGATGTTTTTGGTTTTGGTGCCCCGTTGCAGCGTCAGCTCCACCGTGCCGTCGGAGTGAAGGAGTGCGTTGCGGATATCTTCTGCGTTGCGGATCTGGGAATCGTTGATCTGCAGGATCCGGTCACCTTGGCGGATGCCGGCTTTTTCTGCGGCGCTGCCCAGATTTTCGTCCAAAGCTGTGACAGTTACGGTGTTATCCATCAGCTCCAGACCGATCACCTGACCGCCAGGAATCAATGTGGAAACAGCGTTTACCGGGGTGATCAATAGAAATCCAATAAGGATACACAGGATCTGTTTGGAAAAATTTTTCATAATCTGACCTCCTTGCTCTTTTAATATGCCAACGGCAAGAAGATTGTAAACGAAGTAAAAGTCGAAAAAAGAGGAAAAACTTGATGGATTTACCCACTAAAATAAGGAAAAATATTAAGAAAAACAGAATTATAGGAATTTGGAAAAGAATGGCAAAGATACTATTTGCCTATTGACAGGGTAGGTAATAAGTGCTATATTACCCATAGAAATACTAGGTAAAACCTCAGGAGGGAAAATATGCAAGTTTATGCGGACAATGCTGCCACAACGAAAATGAGCGCAGCAGCCATTGAAGCAATGGTTCCATATTTTGATAAAGTATACGGAAACCCTTCCAGCCTGCATACTGTGGGGCAGGAAGCCAAGGAAGTTCTGGAGGACGCAAGAGAGCGGGTTGCCCGCTGCTTGGGCTGTGAAGCCCGGGAGATTTTGTTCACCTCCGGGGGCAGTGAAGCGGATAATCAGGCGATCCTCTCCGCAGCCTATTACGGGGCAAGAAAGGGAAAGAAGCACATTATTTCCACTGCCTTTGAGCATCACGCAGTTCTGCACACGCTGAACAAGCTGGAAAAGGAAGGCTTTGACATTACCCTTTTGGATGTACGCAACGGTCATAACATCACGGTACAGCAGGTTAAGGATGCCATCCGGGAAGATACCTGCCTGGTGACGGTGATGTATGCCAACAATGAGATCGGCTCTGTGCTGCCCATTGCTCAGATCGGCGAAGTATGCAAGGAAGCCGGTGTGGTGTTCCATACCGATGCGGTGCAGGCTGCCGGTCATCTGCACATTGATGTAAAGGCACAAAATATTGATATGCTCAGCCTGTCCGGTCATAAATTCCACGGACCGAAGGGCGTAGGCGCTCTGTATGTACGCAGAGGCTTGCCCCTGGTGAATCTGATCGAAGGCGGTGCCCAGGAGCGGGGCAAGCGTGCCGGTACAGAGAATATTCCCGGTATCCGGGGTCTGGCTGCGGCATTGGAGGATGCCTGCAACCATTTGGATGAGAATGCTGCAAAGGTCACCGCAATGCGGGACCGCCTTATTGAAGGTCTGCAGAAGATCCCACACAGTGCTTTGAATGGCGACCCTGTGAACCGGCTGCCGGGCAATGTCAGCTTTTGCTTTGAGGGCATCGAGGGTGAGAGCCTGTTGCTGCTGCTGGATGCCAAGGGTGTCTGCGCTTCCTCCGGCTCTGCCTGTACTTCCGGTTCTCTGGACCCCAGCCACGTGCTGCTGGCGATCGGCAGAGTTCACGATGTAGCTCACGGCTCTTTGCGGTTGTCCCTGTGTCACTACAACACAGAAGAGGAAGTGGATCATATTCTGGCAGTGGTGCCGGAAGTGGTTGCCCTTCTTAGAAATATGAGTCCGGTATGGAGAGATCTCCAGAACGGCAAGCGGGAATATATTTTGTAATGAAAAGGAGAATTAGTTATGGCACTTTACAGTGAAGTTGTTATGGACCATTTTATGAACCCCCGGAATGTAGGTGTTATTGAAAACGCCGACGGTGTGGGGGAAGTGGGCAATGCCAAGTGCGGCGATATTATGAAGATCTATTTAAAGATCGACGGCAGCATTATCACCGATGTGAAGTTTGAGACCTTTGGCTGCGGCAGCGCCATTGCCTCTTCTTCCATGGCAACGGAGATGATCAAGGGCAAGTCCATTGACGAGGCAATGAGCCTGACCAACAAGGCGGTGGCAGAAGCTTTGGAAGGTTTGCCTGCTCACAAGATGCACTGCTCTGTTTTGGCAGAGGAGGCAATCAAGTCCGCACTGAAGAACTACTATGACAAGAACGGCATTCCTTACGACAAGACACAGTTCCCGGATTGCGAGAACTGCGCCCATTGCCACGAATGATCGTTTCCACCAAGGGTAGATATGCCCTGCGTGTGATGGTGTACTTCGTGCTCCACGGCAGCCAGGGGTACATCCCGCTGAAGGAGATTGCCGAATCCGAGGGGATCAGCCAAAAGTACCTGGAATCCATTATGACCACCTTGAGCAAAGCCGGCTTTGTGGATGCAGTCCACGGCAAAGGCGGTGGCTACCGGCTGAACCGAAAGCCGGAGGAATACACAGTTGGCAGCATTTTGAAGCTGACAGAGGGCAGCCTGAACACGGTCTCCTGTACTACCCAGGGACCGGCAGCCTGTTCCCGAGCCACCTGCTGCCATACTCTGCCTATGTGGGAAAAACTGGATAAGCTGGTGGATGATTTCTTTGAAGGGATCACTCTGGCAGACCTTTTAAATGAACAATGAAAAATGCCAACCGTTTCCGACGGTTGGCATTTTATTTTATAGGTGCTTGACCCGGGGAAGGTAGGCATTTTCCAGCACAATGTTGTGCTCTCTGCCGCCTTCAATGTTACCGCTGAGGTAAACCGGGGGACGGACACCCTCTGCCTGTGCCAGCTTGGCACCTTCGATCAGGCAGGTATTTAAGATGAAGCAGTTGGTGGCGGTGGACAGACCTCCCATTGCAGCTTCTCCAACGGCAATGCAGGCATCACCGTAAGGCACTTTACAGTCAATGGGAAGCTCCACTTCCAGGTGGAGCTTGCCGCCCCGGTCATAGTAAGCACCGGAGGAGATACCCACAGTGGGAACACCGGCAGCTTTGGCTTCCTGTGCCATTTCCACCGGCACCAGATTTTTACCCGATGCAGAGAACAGGAACAGAAGATCCTTCCCGGTGGGGGCATAGCGGCGGAAGATCTCGTGGGCAATGCCGGACATCTTCTCCATACGGCTGGCTTTTGCCGCACCGTTATGGAGCATCAGGTCGGTATCCAGCATAGGGGACACATTGGCAAGACCGCCAGCCCGGTAGAATGCATCCAAGCCGGGCAAATGGGAATGACCGCAGCCAAAGGTGAAGATCAAGCCACCGGCTTTGATGGTATCGGCTACCAAACGGGCAGCTTTCTGCAGCTTTTCCGCTTCTTCTGTTTCAATACGCTGCAGCGCTTCTGTGATTTTCAGTAAATATTCGCTCATTGGTTGGTCTCCTTGTTTTCCCGGAGAATACGGGAACTGTTGATCAGTACGGCGAAAGCACCGAAATTATGCAGAACAGAGCCGGCAAGGGCGCTGATGACACCAAAAGCGGACAGGGTGATCATAATCAGGCTGATGGTAATGGATAGTGCCAGATTCTGATAAATGACCTTCCGGGTACGCCGTGCAAGATCCATAACAAAGGGAATGTTCATAAGATTGTTGTTCATCAGGGCAATGTCAGCAGATTCGATGGCAACATCGGAACCCATAGCACCCATCGCAATGCCAACATCCGCTTCCCGCAATGCCAAAGCGTCATTGATGCCGTCACCGATGGCAAGGACATTGTGCTCGCCGGCAGAGATCTCCCGGAGCTTTTCCAGCTTGTCCTGGGGAAGCAGCTGAGCAAAGACCTTGTCAATACCAAGACGCTCCTGCATTGCCCGGGCAGGTGCTTCCCGGTCACCGGTAAGCATAACCGTTTCCCGGACACCCAATTGCCGCAGCTGGGAAATGGTTTCTGCGGCATATTCCCGTTCTGTGTCGTTAAAGCACAGGCAGCCCAACAGCTTTTTGTCCTGAGTAATGTAGCTGACAGAGCCGATAAAATCTCCGGGGAAGTCATCAGCAATGGCGCAGCCTAAGTTTTCCAGCCACTCCTTTCTGCCGAAACGGAGGGTAGAGCCGTCCGGGAGGACACTTTCCATACCGCCGCCGGGGATCTCGTGGACTGCCAGGGTGCGGTCAAAGTGCTCTTCTCCAATTGCGTGGATCACCGCCTGGGAAACCGGATGGTTGGAAGCTACTGCAAGGGCAGCGGCAGCTGTAAGGAGCTGCTGGGGCGCTACGCTGTTCTCATAAGGAAGGATCTGAGTAAGGGACAGATCACCTTTTGTGACAGTACCGGTCTTGTCAAAGACAACGGTGTCGATTTTGGTTAACTCTTCGATGAACTTGGAGTTTTTGATCAAAATACCCTGCTTGGTGGCGGCGGAAAGGGCGGCGATCATCGGAGCAGAGCTCACCAGCATCTGACCGCAGGGGCAGGATACCACCAAAATAGCAATGGCTTGGGAGATATCTCTGGTAATTAGGGATACCAAAGCTGCCACACCCAGCACAAAGGGAATGTAACCGGCAAGGAACCGGTCAATCAGCCGGGATTCCGGCAGAGAGATACCTTCAGACTGCTCCAAAAGCTGCAGGATCTTGGAGAAGGTGGTGCTTTCGTACTCTTTTTTCACTTCTACCAGGATCCGACCGTCCAGGTTGGTAGTGCCGGCATATACCGGATCACCGACTTTGGCATAGGCAGGATGGGGCTCACCGGTAAGGGATCTCTGATCGATGTTTGTTTCACCATTGGTGATCACACCGTCAATGGGAATGCCCATACCCGGTTTCACAACAATGATCTGACCGATATGCAGATCTGCCACATCCACCAGTGTTTCCTCTTCGTTTTCATAAAGGAGGGCAGTGTGCTGCTGCATTTTCATCAGGTTGTCGATCACTTCTCTGCCGCCCATAATGCTGCGCTCTTCCAAAAGATGCACAACGTTTAAGATCAGCGGGATCAGCAGAGCCAAAATCATATCCTGGTTAAATACACAGGCAACGATGGCAATGCCCACCAAAAGCTCCATTGCGTTGGTGAGATTCTTGCTAAAGATACCTTTGATGCCGGTGATAATTACAGGCAGACCTTCAATCAGAAAACCGATAAAGTACAGTAAAGAGGGAATGACGGGATAAGGATTTCCTAAAACATAGGTGTACAGCAATCCGGCTGCCAGCAGGCAAAGGGTAGCGGCACCGGAAAGGATCTCAACTTTCAGCTTCTTCCGGGAAGCTTCATTGAGATTGTCCCGGGACAGAGCTTCCAGGGAGTTGCGGGTCATATTGTCGATATTTTCCATATGCCCACCTCCTTAGGGATTCAAAAAGATCTTGGTTTCCCCGTCCTGGACCACACGGATAGAACCGATGGTATCCAGCAGGGCAGTAACCTTTGTGTTGTACACCCGGGTTTTGACCACTTCCGGATTCTGCTTAAATTCATCCAGCAGACCCCAGAATTCTGCCAGTGCCAGATTGGCTTCAGACAGAGCAGCGGCTTTATCTGCATTGGCAGTGGCGATTTTTTGAGAAACAAGACCTTGGGTATAAGGAATCAAACTGTTCCGGAAGCTGGAAGCGTTTTCCAGCATCGTTGCAGCCTGCACTGATGCGGCATTGACTTCCTCATAGACGGAGCGGACTTCCAAAGGCATAGTTACCTGGGTCATTTCCAGAGTAGTGATGGTGATGCCCACACCGGCAGAATCCAGCTTTTTCATTGCCCGGCTTTTTGCCTCAGCGGCAAACCGGTCTTTTTCTGTGGTGAGCAGGTCATCCACATCATAGCTGGCAGCTTCAGAAAGCATTGCGGTGCTGACACAGGCGGTAAGCACCTGGGGGATATCTTTTACATTCAAAGCATACGCCACCGGATCGGTGACCATATATTTTACAGAAGCGGAAAGCACGGCAATGTTCTGATCACCGGTGATCACATAGCTGCCGTTTTTGGCATAATCGTTGCCGGGATAGTAAGTGGTGACACTTTGCTCCATCACGTTACTGGTGGGGACCATGATCACCTCATCGATGATATAGGGGAATGCCAGCATCAGACCGGACTCATGGACCTGCTCTTCGTAGGTGTCGCCCACCAGCTTGCCAAAGCGGAGGATCAAGCCGACATTGCCGCTTTCCACCACCCGGATACCGGACAGGAAGATACCCACGATCACCAAAACCACCAGGATCCGTAAATAGCGGGTCACTGCGGTGAGTATATCCGTAAACAGATTTTTTTGTTCCATAGAAGCCTCCCTAGGCTGAGAGGGCTCGAACCCAACCAGGTTTTCAGACGCTTGCATTCCCCAATGCATCAGAAAATCCCTTGATAATACAGAAAGTATTGTCTTCGTGTTTTTCTTCGTCTTGGAAAATGCAAACGGCTGAAAACTGCCTGGCACCTCTCAGCAAAGAATTTTTGATTGATTTTTTGCACAGATGACGCAGCCTTGCTGTCGCAAGGCAAGGAAGATAAGCGGAAAAGCAGCAAAAAGGATTGCTGTGAGGCTGATTCGGTTCGAGTCCTCTCAGCCTAACCCAGGGAGAGGTCATTTTTGGCAGCTGCATTGCTGATCATGGCAGTGATGCTGTCTACCAGTGCTTTTCGATCCTTTTCCGGAAGCTTGCTGAGGATATAGGAAAGGTCCTTGACAACGGTGGTGTTGCCCTCTACTGCCATACTCTGAGAATAGTCGGTGAGGATGTTGAAGGGATATTCGTCAGCCTTTACTACCAAGACGGTGTTTTCGTTGACAGATGCCACCATAGTATCCAGATTCATCAGGAACTGATAAAGCTCCAGATTTGCTGCCTGTGCCTCTGCGTAGATCTTGGCAACCTCTGTTTCGGTTTCTGCGTTGATCTTGGCAGCCTGGGCGTTGCCGTCAGCGGTGATCTGTGCAGCTTCTTTCTGGGCATCGGTGGTGATCTGAGTGGATTCCAGCTGTGCCTGTGCAATAATGGCATCGATATCCTTTTGGCGGTCCACTGCCATTTGAGCGAACACACTTTCCAGGTTGGTGCTGGGCAGGGAGATCCGCAGGATGCTCACATCATTCACTTCAATGCCGTAGTTGGCTTTGCAGGTTTCCTGTACCCGCTTGAAGATATCCTGCTGAATCTGATCGATCTTAATCTCTTCCGTTTCCAGGGATACCAGTTCCGTTAAACGGTAACCGCCCAGAGTGCTGTTGGTGGCGCTGAACACCTGATCGTTGATGTAGGTGTCTGCCGCGCCCTGAGAGCCAACGCTGTTATGATAGCGTACAGGATCGTCGATCTTCCATACAACATAGGATTGCAGGATGATATTCCGCTTGTCGGAGGTGGTGGTTTCCAGCTTTTTGGATTCTAAGTACTGTAAACGGGAATCGTAGGTAACAACCGTCTCAAAGGGCCAGGGCAGCTTTAAGTAAACACCTGCCTCAGTGACCTGCTGCCGCACTGCACCGAAGCGCAGGATCACAGCACAGTTGCCTTCCCGTACCTGGCAGACAAAGCCGAACCAGAACAGAACAAACAGAACGAGAACTGCAGTAATATATTTCACCGCGGTGGACAGACCGGTCTTTTCGCTTTTGGCGGCAGTCTGCTCCGGATTTTTCTTTTTAAATAACATAATTACCAATCTCCTTATTCGATGGGATCGTCAATATCGTAGTCAAAATCAGTGCCGTCATAGGGGGGTTCTTCGGTCGGATAGCTGTTGTCTGGAGTTGTGGCTTCCGGAACGGCCTCTGAGGAGGTCAGGGAACCTAAGTAAATATTCTTCGTATCCACACCCTCACCGGCGATGATCAAGGTGGTACCGCCGTAAGCTTTGGTCAGAGCTTTGAGGTATTTCTGGAAACGGTATTCCTGCGAGTAAGGGTTGTCAGCACCCACGGCAGCCATAAATTCCGTGACAGCTGCCTGGGCTTCACCCACCTGCTTATGGTAATTGGCTTCTGCTGTGCTGATTACTTTGACAGCAGCTTCCTTGGCAGCCATAATTTCTTTGTTGGCAGAGTTTTCTGCGTAGATGGTCAGATACTGGGCATCAATGCCTGCACCGATCATATCCTGATAGATCTGTGCGATCTCCACCGGGGGGTGGATGCTTTCCAGCACCACGTTCACTACTTCCAGACCGGTATGGTAGGAGACCATCTTTTCGGAAAGATCCTTCCGGAAGCTTTCGGAGAATGCCTGCCGGTCAGCTGCCAGCAAGGTGTTCAGATCCGTGGAGATAGTCCGGGCGGTGATGATCTCATAGGACAGCGCCTGCATCAGGGATTCCGGTGAGCTGCTGCAGCGGATGTAGTCCATCAGATCATTGATCCGGTACTCCAGGATCAGGTTGATGGAAACGATCTCTTCGCCGCCACCCAGAAGCAGACGGTATTCTTCACCACCGTGGGATTCTGTCCAGATATTATCCTGAGAACCTTCGTTGGTATAGCCGATGGAAAGGGTGTTGACAGTCTGGGTATTATACAGTACTGTCTGATCCAAAGGCCAGGGCAGGGTGAGATGGAAGCCAGGCTGCAGAGGTTCGGCAGAAAGCTTACCCAAACGGAACAGAGCGCCCTGCTGATAGGATTCTACCTGCACCAGACCTGTGGAGAACCAAAGGAGCAGCGCAATGGACAGGATCGCTGCGGGCAGCAGCTTCTTCATCAGATGCAGACTCCACAAAGAGCGCATGGTGATGCCGGTGTTCTCCTCCAGATAGGTGAGGATGTTCATATTGCTGCCCATACCGTGGAGGCTGTAAAGCAGCTCCGGCTGGGTATCCAGTTCCTTGCGGATCAGCCGAACTGCCAGGGAGAATACCAGCATAGCGCTGGCATACACAAACAGAAGCTGCAGCAGGAAGATGAGAATCTTAATGGCATCGTAAAGCCCAAGCAGGCAGATCACCGCAGTGGCAGCCGTGAGCAAAAATGCAATGCGGCACAAAATGGCGCAGCTGCAGAAGCCCTGGAGAATGGCTCGAATGTAGGGGCTGGCATTGTCCTTTTGATGGACGCACCATTTTTCCAAAACAATGGTCAGCACGAACATAGCAGCAAGAACCACCGGAATGAAGTAGTTCATCGTATGCTCCGTTGCGGGAGTCAGCTTCCAAAACAGGATATGTATTGCCAAAGTACCCAGAGCAATAAGGGCAGCCAGAAGGGTACCTCTGTGCTTGCGGTACCAAAGCTTTCTCCGGTAGCATCCGGTTTTTTTGGCGAAGCGCCGCTTTTCTTTTTTGTCCGCATCCTCCGGGATGGATTCCGGCTGGTCAGGCTGTTTCAGAACCGGGAGGAACAGGCACAGCTGCCCGAACAGGGGAAGCAGCATTAAAAGGACTGTAAGCAGCAGGGGGAAGTATCCTGTGAAGCGGTACAGAAGCATTGCTCCGGCACACAGCGCAGCCAGTGCTGCGGTACAGACCAGGGCAGTCACTCCGGCACCTGAGAGTTTAGGGAGTTTTGGTCGATTCATAGGGGCCTCCTTGCGTATATCTAATTTATACCATAATAAATTATACAATTATGCAACGGCTATTGTCAAGAAAACAAGCGTCAAATTCTATGAAAAGAAGTGTTTACAGAGGGTGTTTTTACATATTTACGGTGAGGCTGAAAAGAGGCTTAAAAAACAAAAAAGACACCGCTTTGAACGCTTGTTACAGACATTCAAAGCAGTGCTTTTTCAAATCTCTTTGTACATAGCTCCGGCATCGTCCTTCCGGACATTATCAGCCACCTGGACTACCTCCACCGCTACGGTACGCATACCCAAAGCGATTTCGATCCTGTCACCGACCTTGACCTCGTAGCTGGCTTTGACCACCCGGCCATTTACGCTGATACGGCCGTTATCACAGGCTTCGTTTGCCACAGTCCGACGCTTGATGAGTCGGGAGACCTTCAGATACTTGACAAGTCGCATAGCAGTTTCTTACTTGGAGATAGCGTCCTTCAGAGCCTTGCTTGCCTTGAAAGCGGGCAGGCGGGTAGCGGGGATCTGGGTGGTTTCCTTGGTACGGGGGTTGCGGCCTACGCGAGCCTCGCGAGCCTTCACCTCGAAGCTGCCAAAGCCGGAAACCTGCACCTTGTCGCCCTTAACCAGGCTGGCGGTGATGGTCTCGACGGTAGCGTTGATGACGCGCTCTGCGTCCTTCTTAGTCAGGCCGGTCTTCTCGGCAACTGCAGCGATGAGTTCAGTCTTGTTCATAGTTTTGTCCTCTTTTCATTAAAGTTAACATATGGGATTTCATCATAGCATACTGTGTTTCTGTTTGCAAGTGTTTTTGACAGATTTTGTTATTTTTTACAAATAAAAACAAATATTTTTGTATAAATTCCCTTTTGAATGCATTATTTTGGACTTTTTTGCAAATTTGGATTACAGGCGAAGAAGCTTTGCGATCTTGTCTCCTTTGGGAAGCAGCCGACAGTCGGCTGCGGTGATGGATTTGCAAAGCACTGCGGCAACGCAGTAAACTGCCACACCGATCATAACAGGGACACCGCACAGCAGTACCCGGCTGGTGATCTGCAGCAGCTGGGTCATTGCGTAGTAGCTTCCGTAGACGGCAACACCCATAATACCGGCAGGAAGGACAGGGCGCAGGAGATTGGAAAGCAGTGCCGGTTTTTGGGGCACCATTTTGGCAATGGCAATGAGGTTCATTGCCGCAATGGCTGTATAGCACAGGGCAGCACCGATGGGAGCACCCAAAATACCGATTTGGGGATTGCCTACCAGAATATAGACTACCGCCAGCTTTGCCACACCGCACAGAAGCATATTGATCACCGGAATGTGGGCAAAACCGTGGGCTTGGAGCAGGGAGTTGGTGTATTGGATAATGGCATAGAGGAAAACGCTGATTCCCAGAACTGCCATTAAGCTGGCAGCCAGATCCAGCCGGTCTGCGCTATAGTCACCTAAAAGCGCCATAATGGGTCTTGCCAGCAGGCACAGACCGACACTGCAGGGCAGACTGATCAGACCGGTGATCCGGGCGGCGGATTCTTCTGTTTCCCGGACACCCCGGTTGTTATTCAAGGTCAGCTGAGAGGCAATGGCAGGGATCACGCTGACGGAGATGGGCCCGATAAAGGGGCAGGGCATATTGAAGATCGTCATGGTCATGGAATAAATGCCCTTCATAGTATCTGCCGCATCCTGGGAAAGTCCGTTGGCAGAAAGAAGCTGCCCCATATACAGCCGCTGCTCAATTACCGTGAGAAATTGCAGACCGGCAGAGCCGATGGTAATGGGCACAGCAATGGCAAGGAGCGCTTTTGCCGTGGCGCCGTAGGACATAGGGGTTTCTCCGGTAACCGGCAGCTCCCGGTAGTCCGGGCGGAACTTCCGGTACAGATACACAACAGATACGGCGCAGCTGACAGTAACGCCCAGGATCGCACCGCCGGCAGCCAGGGGGATGCTTTTGGTGTAGTGCATAATGGCAAAAGCCAGACCCAGTCCCACCACCAGCTTAAAGGCAGCTTCCAGCACCTGACTGACGGAGGTGGGGCGCATATTGCCCTGTCCCTGGAAGAAGCCCCGGAAAGTGGATATGATGCCCATAAACAGGGCACAGGGACCCAGAAACAAAATGGCGGTGGCGGCATTGGGCTGCATCAAAACATCTGATGCCAGCCATTGGCTGCCCAGGATCATAAAGAGACTGCTGAAAATACCCAGCAGCAGGAAGATCCCCCGGGCGGTCTTATAGACCCGGCGCACCTGCTGATTGTGCCCCAAAGCATTTGCCTGGCTGATCATCCGGCTCATTGCCACCGGCAGACCGGCGGTGGAGATCATCAGCAGCACGGAATAGATGTCATAGGCGGTGATAAAATAGCCGTAGCCCTGATCACCAATGACCATTTTCAGTGGGATCTTATAAAAAGCACCAATAAGCTTTACCACGGCAGTGGCAATGGCAAGCAAAGCAGCGCCGTGGAGAAAGGTTTGTTTTTTGGAAGAATCTGCCATAGCTCACTCCTTCTCCATGATCCGGGGGATGGCATATTGCATCAGCTCTTCCACCACGGATTTCAGATCGATGGTGGGGAACTGACCGTTTTGATAAAGGATCTTACCTCCAACCATCGTCATTGCCACATCACCGCCCTTGGCGGAGAATACAAGACCGTTCATTACATCGTGACAGGGGATCAGATGGGGGGCGGAGAAATCCACCAAAATGAGATCTGCTTCCATACCCACCTTCAGCATACCGGTGGTATTCTCTCTGCCCTGGGCACGGGCACCGCAGGCGGTTGCCATCATCAAAACCGCTGCCGCAGGCAAGGTGTTGGCATCTTTACCGGCTGTACGCTGCTGCAAGGCGGCAAAGCGCATCACTTCAAACATATCCAGGTTACCGCATTCAATGGCACCACCGGTGCCCAGCGCTACATTAATTCCGGCTTTGACGGTTTCCGGAATTGACAGTGCCGGCAGACCTGCCTTGGCATAGGCAACAGGGGTGGAAACGGCAGAGAGCTTCTTTTTGCCTAAAAGCTGCCGTTCTGCTTCTTCCAAAGCTACGCAGCCGGTGACAGTTACCGGAATCCGGAATACACCGTGGGTGTTCAGCAGCTCACCGGGACCCAAGCCGGTACGGTCCATACATTCTTCCGCTTCTTCTCTGGTCTCTGCCAAATGCAGCTGCATACCCACCCCTTTTTCCTCTGCCCAGGCGGCAAGGGATTCCCAAAGAGGGTAATTGCTGGTGTACTGGGCATAAAGACCGGCATCAATGCGGATGCGTCCGTTATCGTATCCGTGCCATTTCTCCGCTACCCGGCAAAGCTCCCGGCACTGTTCGTCAGTTTCAAAATCAAAGTCCTCACAGGCATCGATAAACCGGTAGGCAGACAGAGCCACATTGGCACGGATACCACTTTCTGCGGCAGCTTCTGCCACGGCATCGGGGTAGTAATACAGGTCGGAAACAGAGGTGATACCAAAGCGCAGACATTCGGCAATACCCAGTAGTGCGGAAGCTTTAGCGCTGCGACGGTCCATTTTGGCTTCCCGCTGCAGCTGCTGCTCCAGCGCTTCTGCCCGGGAGGCGTCGTCCACAAAGGAGCGCATCAAGGTAGTGGCAAGGTGGGTGTGGCAATTCACCAAACCGGGCATTGCCACCATACCGGTGCCGTCCACGATCTTTTGGGGCGTTTCCTCCGGAGGACAGGTATCCAGATATGTTATTTTGCCGTCAGTAATGCCCAGATATGCACCGAAAAGCACATCCATTTTTTCATTTACCGTAACAACGGTGGCATTGGAGATCAAGGTGTCCAATTCAAAACTTCCTTTCTTGGTCCAGTAAACGGAACAGAGCTTCCTTCTGGGACAGAACGCTGTCCAGCTGGGCAATGTATTGCTCCGGGAATTTAGGGTTGTGGAAACGCTGCAAAGAGCCATCCGGGAGATTGACCTTATTCATACCGCCGCCTCCCAGAGACACAATAGTATGCAGCTCCTCCATCATATAGATATTATACAAACAGTCCCGATTATCCCGGCTCCAGCCAACATTTTCAAAACTGCCGGACATATATTTCTGCCGGTACAGATAATAAGGGCGGTATCCCAGCTGCCGCAGACGGCTGCCGGCATAGGCGACCATCTGTGCTACTTCTTCACTTTCCGGCAGCGGCGTCCGGGTCTCAAAGAGATCCGCACCCTTTTTCAGCGCCAGGGTGTGAACGGTGATGTTGGCAGGGGACAGGGCTGCCACTGCTTCCAGGCTTTCACAGAAGCCTGCGTAATTGTCCTGGGGGAGACCTGCGATCAGGTCCATATTGATATCCCGGAAACCGGCATCCAGTGCCTGCTGATAGACTTTTAGAATATCTTCCCGGGTGTGAGGTCTGCCACAGGCACGCAGAACGGCATCCTGCATAGTTTGGGGGTTGATGCTCATACGGTCTGCCCCGTGGCTGCGGATCATAGCCAGCTTTTCCGGATCCAAAGTATCCGGTCTGCCCCCTTCTACTGTAAATTCTATGCATCGGGACAGATCAAAATGGGTATAAACCTTATCCAAAAGCGCTGCCAGCTGGGCAGCGGACAGGGTGGTGGGCGTACCGCCGCCGATGTATACAGTGCGTACCGTCCGCCCGGAAGCAGCCACCAGGGAGCCGGTGTGCTCCAATTCCCGGAACAGGGCGGCAAGATACGGCTCCAGCAGCTCGGTATGCTTGCCTACACTGCGGCTGACAAAGCTGCAGTAGCTGCAGCGGGTAGGACAGAAGGGAATTCCGATATAAAGGGAAATATCCTCCGGGGGCATAGACTGACAGGCTGCCACCGTGGAACGGGAGCAGTCCAATGCCAGCTGACGGCGGGAGGGGGTTACATAGTAAACATCCCGCAGAAGCCGTTCTGCGGAAGCTTCGCTGCCACCGGCAAGAATATGACGGGTGGTGATCTTGGTGGGACGCACTCCAGCCAGAGCACCCCAGGGCGGCAGCTCCTGTAGGTGGGGACAGGCAGCGGCATAATAGCTTTGCTGCAGGATCCGCCGGCGAAGCTGTACCGTTTCTTTGTCTGCCCGGATACGGCGCACACCCCGGGTGGTCTTGCCATCCAGGGTGATGTGTGTAACTGCGGAAAGATAGGTTTTTCCCCGGCAGAGCCGGGAATGGGCAGAGCCTTCTCTGCCAACGGAGAACAGTGCCATTTGCAGCTGCTCCACCGCATATCTGTCATCGTGACCTTCCAGTATCAGTTCCATAGATTTCCCTGCATATACGGATTCAGTCGCCGTTCCATAGCCATTGTGGTTGCTTCACCGTGACCGGGGAATACCTGATAATCCCCCTCCAGCTCAGATAAGCGCATCAGGGACTGATGGATCTGGGTATAAGAGCCTCCGGGCAGATCGGTTCTGCCGCAGGTGCCGGCAAAGAGAGTATCACCGGAGAAAATAACATCTTCACAAACCAGACAAACACCACCGGGAGTATGACCGGGTGTGTGGAGGACCTGCAAGCGCAGACCTGCCACAGTGAGCGTATCGCCGTCCTCGTAATGATCGGTGGCGGGGATGGTGCCGGCAGTGAGCCGGTTGGGCAGGGACAGATCCTCTTTGTGAATATAGACCTTGCAGCCGGTGGCTTCGGCAATGGCTTTTACACCGCCAATGTGGTCAAAATGCCCGTGGGTAAGGAGAACAGCAGCCACCTGCTTGCCGTGACTGCGTACCTGCTCCAGAATTTTGTCTGCTTCAAAGCCGGGGTCGACCAGAATACAATCCTTGCTGTCCCCCCAAGCCATATAACAGTTGGTGTACAGGCTGCCGCCTGTAATGGTTAAAATTTCCATAGTGTTTACCTCACATCATTGCCGTCTGGGTGTATCCAGCAGCTGAGCAGTATCCAAGATCAAAGTTACAGGACCGTCGTTGACGGATTCCACCTGCATATCCGCACCAAACTGACCGTGTTCCGGAGGATAGCCCAATGCGGCACAGTCAGCCAGGAACTGCTCATAGAGCTGATTGCCCAGCGCCGGGGGCGCAGCCTCGGTAAAGCTGGGACGGCGGCCCTTGCGGCAGTTTCCGTACAGGGTGAACTGACTGACCACCAGCACCTCACCGCCGATCTGCTCCAGTCCCACATTCATTTTTCCGTTTTCGTCCTCAAATACCCGCAGACCCAAACATTTTTCTGCAAGGTAACGGCAGTGCTCCGGAGTATCCTCCGGACCGACGCCCAAAAGGATCAGAAAGCCTCTTCCAATCTTGCCAACGGTCTGACCGTCAATGGTCACAGAGGCGGAGCGTACTCTTGTCAATACGGCACGCATAGTGTCCCTCCTGATATCAGTTTTGTCCTCTCCGGGAACCCAGCACATCCCGGATATTCAGCAGCCGGTTCCGGATGGATTCCAGCTCCGCTACATTCTTCACTTCAAAGCGGACAGTAAATACACTGTGACCGCCGGGCACATCCTTGCCGGAAAGCTCCTTGACCCGGATCCGGGCGGAGGTCATTGCCATTGCCACATCCAGAAGCAGACCGTCACGGGTGATGCAGTCCAGCTCCAGGGTGGTTTCAAAGGGCTGCTCCTCCACATTGTCCCAACGGACCCGTACCCAACGGGCAGCCTGTTCCGGATCGTGGGCACCGATGGTATTGGGACAGTCGGCGCGGTGGATGGAAACACCAAAGCCTTTGGTGATAAAGCCGATGATGGCATCACCCGGTACCGGGGTGCAGCAGCGGCTGAATTTGATCATACAGGAATCGATATCCTCTACAATGACACCGTTTACCGCGTGGCGGTTCTTCTTAACAGTATCCTCCGGGGTGATCTTCAAGGGATTAACAGATTTTTCTGCCTTCACTGCCTTGTGTACATCGTCCCGGATCCTGCCTACTGCCTTGGTGGCAGTCAGACCGCCGTAGCCGATGGCGGCATACATATCGTCCCAGTTGTCAAAGGAGAGCTTTTTCAGCAGGCTTTGGGAAAGCTCATCGTCTATATTGGCAGGCAGCGGCAGCAGCAGACGCTTCATTTCTGCTTCAAAGCTTGCCCGTCCGTGGAGAATGTTTTCCTCCCGCTTTTCCTTCTTGAACCATTGCTTGATCTTGGTGCGTGCCTGGTTGGATTTACAGATGTTCAGCCAGTCACGGCTGGGACCTTTGGATGCTTTGGAAGTGATGATCTCCACGATGTCGCCGTTCTGCAACGGGGTATCGATGCTCATGATCCGGTTATTCACCTTGGCGCCGATCATGGAGTTGCCCACACCGGAGTGGATGGCATAGGCAAAGTCGATGGGGGTGGAGCCGGAGGGCAGGGACACGATCCGGCCCTGGGGGGTGAAGACGAAGACTTCGTCGTCAAACATGTCGATCTTCAGGGACTGGACGTAGTCTTCTGCGTCGGTATCCTGCTGGCTTTCCAGCAGGCGGCGGACCCATTCAAAATCCTTCTCACTGCCGTCACCGCTGCCCTGCTTATACTTCCAGTGGGCAGCAATACCGTATTCAGCTGTTTCGTGCATCTGCCAGGTGCGGATCTGCACCTCAAAGGGGATGCCCTGAGAACCGATGACGGTGGTATGCAGACTCTGGTACATATTGGGCTTGGGGGTGGAAATGTAGTCCTTAAACCGTCCGGGCACCAGATTGAACAGGTCGTGGATGTGACCCAGCACGTTGTAGCAGTTGGGGATGGAATCCACGATGACCCGGAAAGCGTAGATATCGTAGACCTCGTTGATCTTCTTATCCTGGGCCTGCATTTTCCGGTAAATGGAGTAG
>JAZQHW010000082.1:0-6335 GCA_045540795.1 Faecousia sp.
ACATCAAACCGACGGTTATGGGCAGGACCTGCCATAGGTGTCAGCAGCCGCATAAACGCAGCAATACCGCCCTGCTCCTGGACCCGGTTCATCATATAGGCGCAATCCTCACTGCCACCGGAGGGTACCAGCAGCTTTTCCGTGGTAAGCAATCCCGCCTTATGGCAGGCAGCCACCACCTTCAATGCCATTTCCTCATCGCTGGCAAGGGACTCGGAAGCACCCATCAGCTTCATCTCCATAGTACAGCCGTGCATTTCCGCAGAGTTTCTCAAAACCCGTTCCGCATATTCGCACATATATTCATTGATGGCAGTAGTAGCTCCACGAACCTCCAACTCCATTTTTGCTTCATCGGCAATGACATTTCTGCCGCTGCCTGCGTGCAAAGTGCCCACATTGATCCGGGAAGCACCGCTGCCGTGACGGGGGATAGCATACAGATTCATTACTGCAGAAGCCGCTGCCAGCAAAGCATTTTTACCACTATGGGGTACGCCGCCTGCGTGGGCAGCCAGACCCTTATATACAACATCATACTTGCAGGTAGCCAACGCACCGTAGCTGCCACCGGTGATATGCTCCAGAGCATCTGCCTTCTTGCCGGAAACATGACTGCCCAGGAAATACTGGACATTATCCAAATGACCCTTGGCAACAATAGACTTTGCGCCCCGGACGCCTTCCTCCGCAGGCTGGAAGATCAACTTAACTGTACCGTGGAGCTGATCCTTAATTGCCATCAGCGCCTTGGCAGTACCCAGACCCACAGTTGCGTGGACATCGTGACCGCAGGCGTGCATAGAGCCGTAGTTTACAGAAGCAAAGCCTTCTGCGGCAGGTCTGTGATCCGGCTCGTCAGATTCAAAAACACCCAATGCGTCAATGTCAAAACGCAGCGCCATAGTAGGACCTTCGCCGCAACGGAGAATGCCCACAACACCGGTCATACCACCCCGGGTACGCTCCACAAACTCCGGATCTGCGCCCTGAGCAATTGCCCGCTGATAAGCCTCCTCCAGCGCCTGTTCAGAAGGAACGCCCATCCGGGCATCCCGGTCACACACGTCCTCACCGGTAAGGACCTCATAACCCAGCTCTGTCAGCTTTCTGGCAATGATGGAAGAAGTACGCATCTCAAACCAGCCGGTCTCCGCATACTTATGGAAATCCCGACGCTGGGCAATCAGTTCTTCTCTGCTTTCCTCTGCGATCTTGGTGATCAATTCAAAACCGTTCATTTCCTCTTCTCCTTTATTTCACACGAATATAGCCCACACCGTTTTCAATTTCGATCTGGGTACCGTAAGGTTTACATAATTCCTGCAGGTATTCCAGGGTTTCCACGCTGTCGTTCATTACCGGAACACCCTTCAGTCCCCGGGACTGCTTCATTCCCAGCTCCACAGGATACAGCTGCACCTCGGTGACCTTATCTTCTTCCATCGTCCAGGCAGCCATCACCGCGTTCCAGATGGGCCACTGGACACAGTAACCCTTGGTGCCGTTGGCGCTGCGGTCATCCATATAAGCGCCTACCTTGGTATCCACCGGCATATTCCGGTTTGCGTAAGCGTCCCAGGGCTGGAACTCTACAGTTTCCGTCTGGAAGATGAAATTGCCGATACTGTAAAGGATCAAGCCGCCGTTATACAGTTCGATACCCTGCAGCTCGTGAGGACCGTGACCGATCACCACAGAAGCACCGGCATCGATGCACCGGTGGGAGAACTCCTCCAAAAACTTTGGTACTTCCGTATTCTCCGCACCATCCAGATAGTGATTGTGGATACTTACCAGCACCACATCCGCCTGCCGCTTTGCCTCCCGGATCTCCGCCTCCATCCGCATCATATCCTGCTCCTGCGGTCTGCTCTCCACCCAGTTCCGGGTATCCCGGACAAACTTGGTAGGACCGATGGACAAAGTGCCCTCCTTAGGCGCTACAGAATATCCGTTTCTTACGGACTTTTCCTCAGCAGCATTGACACCACTTGCCTTTGCCACAGCCTCTGCCATAGCAAAGTGCTCCGGATCCAAATGGTAAGTTTTCACGATCCGCTGGGGATTCAAGCCGGGTCTGCCCACCATATTCCGGGTCTGCTCACCGGCACGGGACGCCTCGGTGAAGGAAGATGCGCAGCTGATCAGCGCCACCCGGGCATTCCGGGTCTCCAGGTAACAAGGCTTGGAAGCCTCACCTAAATCCTTACCGGTACCGGAGAAGATCATATCCCGCTCCTGCAAATGGCGGATGGTTGCCAAAACACCACCCTCGCCGTAGTCACCGGAGTGATTGTTGGCAGTAGTAAAAATATTAAAGCCGTACTCCTTGATGTCGTCCAGGGTCCGTGGGTCAGAACGTGCCCAGGTGCCGCCGCTTTGGACTGCGGGATAGCCCTCGTAATTATGGAAGGTGGATTCCAGATTCAAAAACCGCACATCGTGCTTCCGGATGCAAGCTTGCAGCCGGTCAAAACCTTCGTAACCGCCCTCCGGCAAACGCTTGGTAACAAATGCGTCACCGGCAGTAATAAATGTTGTCTTTTTCATACCTTTTCGCTCCTTAACTGACCTTGTTTTCGTAGGCATTCACATCACCGATCTCGCCTACTTCAAAGTAAATATCCAGCATTTCCTTGGCAATGGTTGCCAAAGAGCTGCCGTGACCTGCTTTTTCACCGTAAACGGCAATAGCGATCTGGGGATCCTCCGCCGGGGCATAGCAGATAAATGCACCGTTATCTGATGCGCCGTTAATACCATTCTGGGCAGTACCGGTTTTTGCCGCCACATTGATGG
The DNA here is from genome assembly GCA_045540795.1 of Faecousia sp. GTDB lineage: Bacteria > Bacillota > Clostridia > Oscillospirales > Oscillospiraceae > Faecousia. Next base: position 2,803 of record JAZQHW010000082.1, read on the forward strand.
GGTAATCCTTAAAGGTGGAATACGCCGTACCTGTCCAGTCGTCGGTTTTTTTGGTAACCAGCTGCATACCCTGAGAGTATGCCAGATAGGCATCGTCGGAAATATTCAATGTGCTCATCACAGAAACCTCATGTTGATGCAACAGCTCCCGGTAATCCGCAGACACCACCCGATTCAGAAAGCTGGCTTTATACCGGGTGCCTTTATTTGCCAAAGTGGCTGCGTAAACGCACAGCTGAACAGGGGTAAACCGGTTATCCGACTGTCCGATGGCGGCAATGATCTTATCCGCTTGATAGAAATGGGCATCATCACCCTTGTACAGTTCCTTTTTGGTCTCCTCATTGGCACGGTAGCCGGTATATTCCGGCAGCTCTACACCGGTCTTTTCACCAAGTCCCAAGCCCTTGGCGGTACGGTCCATGGCGCTCAATGCGATCTTGTCGCCCAGATCATAGAAGAAATAGTTGCAGGAAACCTGCAATGCCGTAATGGGTGTCATCTCCTGATGGAGCTGACCGTAGTTGGTGTAGTACAGGCATTTGGGGGCAAAATCCGGTCCGTACTTATCAAAAACACCTTTGTCGTAAATGACTGTTCCGGAATTGATCACACCGGAATCGATACCTGCCACCACCATAGACATCTTGTAAGTAGATCCCGGAGGATACGTACCCAAAAGTGCCCGGTTGTAAAGAGGATCGAAATCCGTTTCCAATATTTTATTATAATCTTCAAAGAAAGTGGACAAGTCATAGGTGGGATAACTGGCGCAGGTGAGCATCTGTCCGGTCTTTACATTGATGGCAACCACGGCGCCGCCTTCGGCATCGTGACCGTCCTGTCCTTCCTTAGACCGCATTTCCTCAATGACGATCGCCATTTTGTCCTCTGCTGCCCGTTGCAGGTTGATATCAATGGAAACCTCTACATTGGAGCCTGCCTTGGGTTCTACCAGATACCGGGAGGAAACCAGTTCACCGGAGGTGGTCACCGTATCCTCCCGCCAGCCGTCAATGCCGTGGAGGTACTTCTCAAAGGCAGCTTCAAAGCCATCCTGTCCGATCTCCGAGTCCATAGAATAATCCGGGTTATCCTTATATTGCTCCCACTGCTCTGCATTCATAGGACCCACAAAGCCCAAAATATGGGCAGCGTAGGGGGTATGATACTCCCGGACGGTGGATGCTTCCACCATCATTCCGGGGATATTCAGTTCCACGATGGTGGAAAGATCCTGGTCGCTGACATCGGTCATAAACACATAGGTAGGCAGGCTGCGCACACAGTTACGCAGATCCATCTCATACCGCAGACCGATCACCTGTCGGGCATCCTCTTCCGACCATTCTGCCGGGATCTTATACCGTTCCCGAAGCCGCTGTACCAACAGCGGCGCGGTGATATCCGAGTCCAGACCGGTCATATAAGCAAGGTACTGCTGGAAATAGCTCTGCCAGGAAGAATTATACTCTTCCAGGGTATACACAAAGGGGCGCTCCCGGGAAACAGGGAAACGCTCTGTATAATCGATCCCTGCCTCCTGACACCGCTTCACCAGCCGGTACAGATAATCGTTAGTGCCGTCAGCAGTGATCAGCACGTAATGGTTCAGCTGCAGATCATAACTGGCACGGTTGGACACCAGCACATTACCGTTGGTATCCAGAATATGACCCCGGGACGCTTTCACCCGGGTAAGAGTGGTAAATGTCGTGGTATTGTCCATATTGCCCCCGGTCTCCACCACCTGCAGATCATACAGCTTAAATCCGAAGAACAGGATCACCGCTGTAAAGATCAGCAGCGCAAACCGGGCACGAAAACGGGTCACTCTTTCCATACTTCGCCTCCCACGGTACTGATGGCATTCACCACCGGGTAGATCACCGGTGCCAATACCATTGTCATTAGCCCGGTGATGCAGAAGCTACCCACCCGGGAAAGAGTGGTCAGTCCCAAAAACACACCGATGGCAAAATTCGCCAGCTGATAAACGATCAGCCCCACCGCCGTGCAAAGCATCGTTGCGGCAAAGCCTTTTTGCAAAAAACTCTGGCGGAAAAAGGTAACAAACACCGCCAGGAACGTGAGAAACACAATGGTATATACCCCGGCACCGGTTCCGGAAAACAGGTACAGACAGGATGCCACCAGCACAAAGACGCTGCCCCGTTCCATTCCCTCAGCCAAACAGATAAGAAAGATACCGCAGGGCACCAGGTCTGTGGCAGCGCCCAGGATCCGCACCCGGCAAAGGAGCACATCCTGCAGAACAGATAAAACCACCAGCAGTGCTGCATAAAGAAGCCATTTCAGAATACTTCTGCGCTGCTTTTGGGTCAGATACAGCTTGCTCAGCAGACCTGACCGGGGTTTATCCGGCTTAAATTCATTCTTTTTCGCCATAAGATATCACCCAACATCAAATTCGGTAACGATAAATACCTGTTCCAGACTGCCAATATTCACCGCAGGCTCCAAAAGGGCATACTTGGCAACACCGGTATCATCAAAGCCGGCATCCACCACATTGCCAATAACCAGATTCCGGGGGTACACCGTAGAACCGGAAGTAACCACCTGGTCATTGTTGCGGATCACCGCAGAGCTGGGCAAATAGTCCATTCGCAGCAAGCCTTCCAAGCCGGAAGCATAGCCGCCCTGCACCATTCCGTTATAACCGGAAGCACTGATTGTGGCACTGATCTCCAAAGAGGAGTCCAGTACAGATTTAACTACCGCATAATTGGTGCCCACCTGGCTGACCAAGCCAACCACTTCGCCGTTGGCTGTAACGGCACACATACCCACTTCAATACCGGATCGGCTGCCCCGGTTCACCGTAAAGGAGCTGGACCATTGCTGCGAGCTTCGGGAGATGATATAACAGTCCACCAGCTCGAAATCTTCCCGGGCTTCCTTCAGTCCCAGCAGCTGCCGGAGGTTTTCATTCTCCCGGGCAACCGCATCTGCCCGTCGGGCATCATCCTGCATATTGGCAAGCTGCTCCTTCAGTTGGGCATTTTCCGCCTCCAGGGCTTCATAGGCAAAGAGATAATCATACATCTGCTGTGCCCGCTGGGTGAGCATACTGGCACCGGTGCGCAACGGGGTCAGGATCCCCTGCACCGCCATATCCGGCAAGCTTAAGCCGGTAAGATTGCTCACCACCGCCAGCACCACTGCCAGCAGCACCGCAATGATCAAAACCACCCGGACACGGGTAGAGAAAAAATGCTTCATTGGAACTCCTCCGTTATGATCTGCCCAAGCCTGCACACCGGCAGACCTACCACATTATAGTAATCTCCGTGAATTTCCCGGGCAAACAGCGCCGCACCGCCCTGAATGCCGTAGGCCCCGGCTTTGTCCATAGGCCCACCGGTGGCACTATAGTCCCGAATCTCTTGCTCCGTTAAGAGGCGGAATGTGATATCCGTCACCTCAGTGCAGGTAACACGCTTATTCCCCTGCATCACCGTCATACCGGTCATTACCTGATGGGTCTTTCCGGAGAGCAATCGCAGCAT
>JAZQHW010000083.1:0-4229 GCA_045540795.1 Faecousia sp.
GGCGCTCCTGCTGCTGCGGATCTCTGCGGAAGGTGTTGTCGCCTTCCAGATCGTAGCACCAGAAGTAAGAGCCCATAACAAAGGACTTGTACAGCAGGAAAGTAGACTTTCTTGCGATGTGCTCAGCACGCATACCGGAGTGACGGCGGGGATTGAGCATATCGGTGGGGATCTGCTTGGGGAAGGTGTACTTATACAGCTCTGTGCAGACACCTGTGAAGGGCATACGCAGGGTGGAGATCAGCTGTGCGGAAACACCGCTGCCGTAGATATCGCAGCAGCCTTCGTACAGGATCGCTGCATCGGGGTTGGCAGCACGGAGCTCGTCCAGCAGCTGCTCATAGCCCTTGTTCCAGATAGCAGGATTGCCCTTATGGCTCTCGTGCTCAGGGTGGTAGCACAGGATCGCAGGAGACATACCCAGCTGATCCAGATAGACGCTGTCCAGACCCATTTCCTGGATCATATAGGTGATATTGCCCACCAGGTCCTCACGCCAGGAAGGGTCGTTCATACACAAGGTTGCAAAGTTAATATCCTTTGCGCCGTAGTTCTCGATCTTCAGAGAGCCGTCACGGTTCATAGCGCAGCTCTTCTCAGTACGAGCCTTATTCTCGGGATAACCGACATTACATAGACGGGAGTTGACATAGAAGGTAATGTGACCGCCATCGTCACGGATCGCCTTCACCGCTGCCTTCAGCTCTTCCTCAGTGCCCAGTTCAGGGCTGGGGCGGTACAGGGGGAAGCCATCGTCAAAGCCGTGAATATTCCAACCGGAGATCAACAGGTGGTTGAAGCCCTGCTCCTTGGCGTTTTTGTAGATCTCGGGCAGGTCCTTAAACTTATGGACGATCTTGCCGCCCTGGTACATAAAGTCATAGTGAGCAGACAGGCCGGCAGATTCCTTGAACCACTGGGGAACAGGATCCTTGGTAAGTACAGGTGCGGGAATTGCCTCACGGTATGCACGGTACTCGTCAGCAGCCCAGTGCCAGTCGCCTTCGTGGAACGCAACGATACACTCCTCGCTCTCCCAGGTTCCCTTCTTCATACAGGGATAGTGGACAATGCCCATACCGATACCGGGATAGTACTTGCCCTTGGAGTAAGCAGTGATTCCCTTGTTGACAAACTTGCTGTTACGGCAAGTGAAGTAGATACCGGTGTTCTCTTCCTTGCTGCACAGGTCCATCCACAGCATAGATGCACCGCCGGTGTAAGTGCTGCGGATCACATAGATGCCACGGTCATCCTTGGTGCCGGAACGGTTGCTCAGACGGTTGCCATGGAGATACTCCTGCCACTTCCAGGTGGTCATTACAGGAGGCTCTGCCAGGGTCTCTGTGGGGTTGTCAATACGGCAACCGGAAATGTGGGGATAGAACAGACGGTCTTCCTTCCAGTCCTCACCCAGCCACAGACCGTTGATCTGGGGGAAGTTGATGGTCTGGATCTCAAAGTCGGTGCGGTTGTCCACAGTCAGATACCAGCGGATGCGGCAATCGTCCTTGGGGATTTCCACACGAACCTTGGCGGAAATATCGATCTTCTCGTCGTTAGCCATCAGGAAGGGATATTCCATCTCGGCATGTGCCCAGCCATCTTCCTGGGTAACAGTCACAGCGGGCTTTAAAGAAGCATCCTCCTGGATCTGAAGGTAGCGGGGAATATTCAGGTGCTTTTTCTCGTCACCGATGAACACCACACCATCCAGAATATCTGTAGCTTCCTTATAATAGTTCTTGCAGGCATTGTCATCTGTGCTTTCCCGGACCAGTGCCAGAATCTCACCGTTAAGAGCATCAAACTCCACAGAGACGATGCCGTTGGTTGCAAAAAGACGGGATACGTACATAATTTATTTCGCTCCTTCCACTGTTTTTCTGATGTTCCAATCGTTCTTTTCCAGAAGGGGAATGGCTTCCTCTTCTGTACAATCCAAAATTGCTGCGGTGATCCGAACCACTCTGCCCTTGAGCTTTTCATTGGAGGGCTTCAGGTTGACCATCAGATTCTCGTACACCTTGCCGGTTTTGACCATAGCACAGGTGGAGAGCATATTCAGAACAAACTTCTGGGAGTTACCTGCCTTCAGGCGGGTAGAGCCGGTAACCACTTCCGGACCGGTCTGACATACGATGGAGATATCTGCAACCTTGGTGATTGCAACATCCGGGTTAGAAGTCACTGCCACGGTAACACAGCCCATTTCCTTTGCCTTTTCCAGGGCGCCAATGACATACTTAGCGCCACCGGCAGCGGAAATACCCACCAGCACATCTCCGGGAGCCAGGACATTTTCCACATCCTTAACACCGTTTTCATACACGTCCTCTGCATTCTCACCAGCCTTGAACACCCGTTCCTTGCCGCCGGCAATAATGCCCTGGACAGTTTCATAATCCACGCCAAAGGTAGGAGGACACTCGGAAGCATCCAACACACCTAATCTGCCGGAAGTACCGGCACCGATGTACACCAGCTTGCCGCCGTTGCCGATGGCTTCTGCCGCGGCATCCACAGCCTTTGCGATGTCCGGCAGAGCAGGCTCCACCGCCAGCACAGAGTTCAGGTTCTCTCTGTTCATCAGGGCAACCATCTCCAAAGATGTCATCTTATCCAGATGGGTGCTGTTTTCGTTTCTGCATTCTGTTCTCAGCATGATAACCTCCTATAGCTTTCCAAGAAATTCTGATAGAACTCCGGAGCGATCTCCATATTGCCGGTACGCATTGCCTCAACACAAGCACCGTACACCGGCGGCAGCTCCGGCAGCTCCAACTTTACACCAACCTTCTCTTCCACCATTGTGCGGAAGATATCGCTCTTCAGGAAGCTGCCTGCCGTAACGATCTGGCAGGAAACCTCATAGCGTTCCATTGCCGTCCGGATCAGCAGAGCCAACCGGTCGGCATTTGCCTGCAAAATCTTAAGTGCCATCTCATCGCCCTTATCCGCAGCATCCAGGACCACCCGTGCCAGATCCGCAATATAGGAGCGACCTTTTCCATAAATAGTAGAGATACTGGAAACGGCATCGCCACCCAAAGCATCGTGCATACGCCCGGTAAGGATACTGGGCTCAATGAGTCCATCCTCTGCCGCCAGGGTGCAGCGCAGACCGTCCTTACCTACATCGTAGGCAGAGCCAGCCTGATCCAGTAAGTATCCCCAACCGCCTAAACGGTATCTCTGTCCGCCCTTACGGACAAAGACACAGGAACCGGTACCGCAGATCACCGCCAGGGAGTTGTCCGGGTCAGCACCCATAGACAGCACACTGGCTGCATCGGTATCCGCATTCACAATGGTGTGAAACCGTTCGCTGAGCGCAGCAATAATGGGCTTCTGATACCGGGGCAGAGATACGCCGCCGATACCGGCAAAGACTGCCCGGGGCATCTTGTTCTGCAGAAGCTGCTCCAAACCGCTGATCAGGATCTCGATGCTCCGATCCAAACCCTTATCGTTGGGATTTGTACCCTCCTGCCGCAGAACATTCTTTACCGTTCCGTTCTTGTCGAATAATACAAACTCTGTTTTGGTGCCGCCACCGTCAATGCCTACAAACAGGGACTGATCCGATTCTGCCAGAAGGGCATCCACGGACACACCAAAATACTCCGCAATGCGGACAGCGTTCTCCAGGTCCGGGATACTCAAACCCCGTTCCCAGGCACTGATCGCCTGAAAGCTCACCAGTACACTGTCTGCCAATGCGCGCTGGGTAAGTCCTTTCCGTTCACGGAAAGCTCTGATGTTGCCACCAATTTGGCTGATATCTGCCATACATTCTCACCTCATTTTCCATTATAAAGGAAGTTATGAAAAAATCAAACAACTTACGCTTTTTTTTGCCGTTTATATTCAATTTATAATTGAATCCCGGAGCATTTTCTTGCAATCAGCACCGGTTTTTGTTACCATACCTTTATTCATTGGAAGGAAGATGATTTTTTATGTTTGGTCTTGGTACACTCATTAACGCCCTGGCTATCGTAGCCGGCGGCATTTTAGGTCTGCTTTTCGGACGGCACCTGCAGCAACGGCATCAGGATTCCCTCACAAGGGTTTGCGGCATCTGCACCTTGTTTATCGGCATTGGCGGTGCTTTGGAAGGGATGCTCTCCGTCAGTAGCGGCAGTGTCACCAGTGGCGGCAGTCTGCTGATCATCGGCTGCCTGGCTTTGGGTGCGCTGGTGGGTGAGCTTCTGAATATTGAAAAC
>JAZQHW010000084.1:0-2694 GCA_045540795.1 Faecousia sp.
CGGTATCCGCTTCGCGGATGATTTAAAAACTATTATTTAAGAAAATGGACTGTTTATTGATTGCAAAAACCATTGGTATTCAACACTTTTTGACTGAATCCTATAAAACAACTCGGACCAGGAAATAATTCTATCAGGTGAACTTTATTAATATTACTTTTCGCTTGCGATATTCTGTCTAACAGGATGCTTGGGTTGTACCTCTGCCCAGCAGCCGGAAACCACATCTGCTACCGCGGCAACTGCCCCGGAAGCTACTGCATCCCAGGCTGCCATAAATGCTCTGGAGGGAAAGCGCTCTATAAACCCTACACCAACTTTGTGGAGGTGTACCGGTCCCCGGCAGATATGTCGGGTCTGCAGCAATTGATCGACCAATACTTACAAGACGGATTTTGAACGCGGACAATTGGAAAAACTTACAGCTTGATAAATGGTTACAATTCGGTTACAATGCAACTGTCCTCGCGAGACGAATTCTGATAAGGAGGTCGGCAAGATGTTTTTCTTTCTGAATAAAAATAACTGCAATACCAATTGCGACTCCATCTGGCAGATTCTCAGCCAGCTTTGCGGTTTCGGTTGCTGATACCACTTAATTAAACAGGAAGTCCCCTGCAGTACAAAGAATGTGATGCAGGGGACTTTTTCTTGCCAAAAAATGATTGCCAATTCAGGAAAATATGATATACTGGATTTATGTGGCAGGCTTTGCCACCGCACACAAAAACGACTCGCATATTTAGAAAGAAAAGGTGTTATATGGATTCGATCTTAGATTTTTGGAATCAAATGACTGCCAATCCCCTGCTTTTTATCGCTGTGACCCTGACTTTGGGCGTTATTTTGGTAAATGGCTGGACGGATGCACCCAATGCTATTGCCACCTGCGTAGTCACCCGGTGTATGCCACCCCGGGCTGCGATCCTGATGGCAGCTGTCTTTAATTTTCTGGGTGTCTTTGTGATGACTTTGGTGAATGCCACCGTAGCAGAAACCATCACCAAGATGGTTGACTTCGGACCGGATCACAATCTGGCGATTATCGCTCTCAGCGCTGCCCTGTTTGCCATCGTTCTTTGGGCAACCATTGCCTGGGTGTTCGGCATTCCCACCAGTGAAAGCCACGCACTGATCGCCGGTCTTACCGGCAGTGCCATTGCTATGCACAACAGCTTCGCCGGCGTCAACGGTGCCGAATGGGTGAAGGTCATTTACGGCATCTTCATTTCCGTTTCTTTGGGCTTTGGCTTAGGCTGGATCGTGTGTAAGATCGTAACCCTTCTCTTCCAAAAAGCAAACCGACCCAAAACAGAGCCCTATTTCCGGGGCGCACAGATCGTAGGTGCCGCATCTATGGCATTTATGCACGGTGCACAGGACGGTCAGAAGTTTATGGGTGTTGTGCTTCTGTGTGTCTATATGTCCCGGGGTGAAGCGCTGCCCTCGGATATCCACATTCCCATCTGGCTGATGATCGTCTGCTCCGTGGTGATGGCAGCCGGTACTGCTATGGGCGGCAAGAAGATCATTAAGTCTGTGGGTATGGATATGGTCAAGCTGGAAAAGTATCAGGGCTTCTCCGCAGACATTGCCGCTGCTCTGTCCCTGCTGTTCTGCTCTGTTTTCAGCCTGCCGGTTTCCACCACCCACGCAAAAACCACTTCCATCATGGGTGTGGGCGCTGTGAAGCGGATCTCCGCCATTAACTTTGGCGTTGTAAAGGAAATGGTACTTACCTGGGTGCTGACCTTCCCCGGTTGCGGTTTGGTTGGTTTCTTAATGACAAAATTATTTATGATGATCTTCATTTAACAGAAAGGAAGTTTTAAAATGGCAAAAGGCGACAAGTTTTATTTTGATAATTTTGCGGCAAGCACCGCACTCTCCCTGGAGGCTGCCAACTACCTGGTAACCTGCCTGGAAAACTACAGCTTGGACAAGCTGCAGCCTATGCTGGTGCAGATGCATCAGATCGAGCATAAGGCAGACAGCAAAAAGCACGAAATGAACGAAGCCTTGGCAAAAGCATTTGTCACTCCCGTAGACCGGGAGGATCTGGATATGCTCAGCCACCGGCTGGACGATGTTACCGACCATATTGAAGAGATCCTGCAGCAATTCTTTATTTACAATATTAAGGAAATGGATCCCGGTGCAGTTACCTTTGCTAAGAAGATCGTGGAATCCTGCCAGCTTCTGTGTCAGCTGATGGGCGAGTTTGAAAACTTCAAGAAGTCCAAGAAGATCAAAGAACTGATCATCCAGTTAAACGATGTGGAAGAGGATTGCGACCAGCTTTACCTGACTTCCCTCCACGCACTCACCAAGGAATCTACCGATGTCCTTGCCACCGTTTCCTGGTGCCATATTTTTGACTGCCTGGAAGCCTGTGCCGACGCCTGCGAGCACGTCAGCGAAAGCGTTGCTTCCGTAATTATGAAGAACACCTAAAAAATCCGTCTTTCGAGGAAACCCCTCGAAAGACGGAACTTCTTTCTTTATCTGTGCAGTGCTTTTTTCAAAACCGGAACCAGTAGCATTGTCAACGTTCCGCCAATCAGCGCAGTAAACAGCTGGGGCCAGGCAAACATCGTAGGCAACATCTTCAGCATCGGCGGTGCCAGCACCACGATCTGCCCCAGCTTCTTCCCTAACAGAGCACTGGAAGCAATACCGCAGATCACCTTCACT
>JAZQHW010000085.1:0-2591 GCA_045540795.1 Faecousia sp.
TGTGGGCATCGTCCCCTACACCATCAAAAAACTTCGTAGGGGCGGATACCTACATCCGCCCGCCGTTACCCCAAAATGAAAGGAGAAAACCTATGGATTTCTACAAAGTTCCCATCGGCTTTGGATTGGCTCTTTCCGCCAACACAGCCCCCCTGTTAGTGTACCCCTTGCATTTTCGTTTTTATTCTTGCATACACACAAAAACTGTGGTAAACTGATTATGCCAAACCAATCGTAGAATTGGAGCATCGGCAGTGAGAATTTGGTTTGTTTGTGTGCTTGCCTTGGCAGGCACAATGTATGGGGGCGCTTCGGTATGCGAGTAAAAAGACAATATACTATGCTCAGTGTGGCTATTTTGCTTCTTTTGGTGGTGGTTGTTTATTTGTGGGCAGATTTTACCGTTAACCCTCCCGACCCCAAGCCATCACACATCGGCGGCTATTATGATGATGCGTTTACCCTAACATTTAAGGTTCCCAAAAACAGCACCATCTACTATACCACAGACGGAAGCACACCGACAACAGCCTCCCAGGTGTACCAGGGCGGCATTCCCATAAAAAACAGAACGCCGGAAGAAAACAAATACAACGCCGTTGCCAATGTTATTTTGGATTGGCAACACTTTGTTGCGCCTGAAGACCCAGTAGAAAAGGGCACGGTAATTCGTGCAATGTATATAAACGACTGGGGCTACAGCAGTGATATCATCACCCAGACATATTTTGTGGGAATTGATAAGCCGAAAGACGCCCTGACGGTGTCTCTGGTATTCGATGAAGATAATCTTTTCGGTGAGGACGGCATTTATGTTACGGGCAAAAAATACGATGAATGGTATTTATCCGGTGACACCCAGACCGAAGCGCCGCTGGCAAATTTTCAGCAGCACCTGGAGACAACGGCACTTCTTGAAATACTGGGTGAAAACGGGGATATCCTCAATCAAACCGTGGGCGTTCGGATACAAGGAAGCTCCAAACGGGTATGGGCAAAGAAACGATTTGTTTTGGTGTCAAGAGAAGAATACGGTGGAAGCAAACTGTTTGAATACAATCTGTTTCCGGGGGTGGATACCCATTCGGTAATGATAAAGGATTACCTGACGGACGCTATGGTAGCCTCTGTTGTGGAGGATCGAGCCATTTCCGTTCAAAGAAGCATACCGGTGCAGGTGTATCTCAATGGTGAGTTTTGGTATACCTCCTATATGCTGGAGCGATATGACAACCAATATTTCAAAGAACATTACAAAGTAAACGATGTCATTGTTGTCAAAGATGGCATACCGGAAGAAGATGTCCAGTGGAACGGACAAACCTACGACCAGTTTCTGGCATATGTAAAAAAACGCGACTTCTCAGACCCGGAGCAGTGGGACGAGCTTTTGAAAAGCGTGGATATACAAAGCTATATCGACTACATCACCACCAACTACTATTTTTGCAACTGGGACGTATCGGAAAATAAAAACTATGTGCTCTGGCGCAGCACGGAAAACCGGCAGCAGGGCTATCAGGACGCCCGTTGGAGATGGTGCATCTATGACATTGATATGCTGGAGTATACTTTAGGATATTTCCCGGTAGAGAATGCTGCGGAGGTAAATATATTCTCCTGTGAGGCACCCTTTCTTCCTGACCCGTTAAACCAAGGCTTACTTTTCCAGGCATTTAAGGAAAGCGAAGCTTTCCGACGGCAGTTTGTGCTTTCATTTATGGATATGGTGAACAACAACTTCCGTCCGGAGAAGATGGAAACCGTTCTGAAAGAATTCGGATATGACCTATCCTGGCAGGGCGGATATTTTTTGAAGCGACCCACTTACGCCCCACAGCATTTGGCGGAAGAGTTTGATCTACAGGGCGCTTTGGAAATCGTTTCCATTACAAGCAACCTGCCGGAGGGCGGCAGCATCGTGGTAAACACCTCTGCTGTTGACCTCACGGACGGCACCTGGGACGGCAAGTATTTCACAGACTATCCAATTACTATTACCGCCGAGGCAAACAGCGGTTACCGATTTGTTGGATGGAAAGGAGCGACAGACACAGATGCCCATACCATTACCGTTGCTGTGGACGGAGGGGTGGCGTTAGAAGCAGTGTTTGCTAAAAAGTAATGAAAGATATTACGCAATTGCTGCACGCAGAAGATGTAAAGCAGGAAAAGTTTCGCAACGAGCTGAAATATATTTGCACAGAGGGAGAATTGCAAATTATCCAAGCCAGGATACAATCTGTGTGCAAAAAGGATATTCATGCCGGGCTGACGGGAATATACGGTATCCGCAGTGTATATTTTGATGACCCACAGGACCATTGCCTGATGGAAAATGAAAACGGCAACGACCCCCGGGAAAAGTTTCGTATCCGGATTTACAATGCCCAAAATAACAGAATTACCCTGGAGTGCAAAAAGAAAGAACGGGCAATGACGCACAAAGACAGCTGCAGGCTGACCCTTGAACAATACAATGAAATTATGAATGGCGCAATCATACCCCGGGAAAATCAAAATCCACTGCTCCGCAAGCTAGCCCTTCAAATAAGCAGCAGTGCCTTGCGCCCGAAAGTAATTGCCGCATA
>JAZQHW010000086.1:0-6295 GCA_045540795.1 Faecousia sp.
CTTCCAGTATTTTGACTGGAACGTGGACAGCAACGATGCCGGTGGTGCCAGCACTTCGGAGGAAGTGTTTCGGAATGTGGTAAACGGCATTGGCAGCAAGAAGTATTCCATCGTGCTGCAGCACGATATCAAGGGCTTCAGTGTTGAAGCGGTGGAGAAGATCATTCAGTGGGGACTGAAGAACGGTTATACCTTCCTGCCCCTGACTCCCACCAGCCCCGGCTGCCATCATAGAGTGAATAATTAAAGACGCAAAAGAGGCGGTTCGTTCTGAACCGCCTCTTTTGCGTCATTCTATATGCGTATGATTGGAGATATGCTCCTGGCAGTAGCAGAAGTAGCCGTTGCACCGGGAGCAGTATCGGAACTCCATATCCGGATGGGAAACATCGGTTTTGCCGCAGACGGTGCACCGGTGGTTGTAAGGTGCTTTTACCGTGGCGGTGGAGGCTTCGTAAGAGCCGGCTGCGTAGTAGCTGGTCCGGGGTGCGCCCTTGGGCTTCTTTTTGAAAAGCCGCCGGAAGTTTGCCTGCCAGCTGACGGGAATGAGATTGGTCACATCCTTGCCGAAGAACAGGAAGTAGTTGGCAAGGGCAATGAGTGGGAACAGATTATGGGGGAACAGGAAATTGGGGTAGGACATAGAGATCACACCAAACAGGGTGATCACCAGGTCGAACAGACCAAAGATCCAGGCTTTCACCGGGATGATGAACAGGATCAGGAACCGGGAGTCCGGATACAGGGTGGCATAGGCAATAAACAGACTCAGATTCAGGTAGCTGCCCATATCGGAATAGTAGCCGGGATCCAGGGTATAGGAAACACCGTCCACGGTGAAGGGGATACCCCCTAAAAGCAGGGCAAAGGCATCCATCATCAAAAGTCCCGACAGATAGAACAGATTGAACCGGAATGTGCCCCAACTGTTTTCAATGGCACGCCCTAAAGAATAGTAGCAGATAAGCCCCACCAGCACGAACAAAACATTGCCGTAACCGAATACGCTGGTAAACAGGCAGGTCACCAGCCGCCAGACCTGTCCCTGGAGGATCAGATCCCGGTTAAAGCACAGTGCGTTATAAAGGGTATAGCTACTGTCCATCATACTCAGTACATATACAATGGCATTGGCAATGGTGATATACAGCATCAGATTGGGAATACCTTTATTCTGATGCCGATAGCAAAAGCGTTCAAAACGGTTTCTCAAAGCAGTCATCTCCCTGTAAGAATGCTTTAATGATAACAGGAAACCCCAAAAAAGTCCACAACAGAATTGTAAATTATTTCGACAGAATGACACATTGCAACAGACTCTAAATTACGTGGCTGTAGGGGACGGGTTGCCCGTCCCGAAACCCAGGTATCCCGGGAGGCGGAACGCCTCTCCTACGAAGGGTATGATAGAATGTGTAGGTACACCGTCCCCGGGTGTCCGCAAAAACCGTTCCTTCAAAAAGCCGGGCGAAAAATTCGCCCGGCAGGAATGTATATGGGATCAACCGTTATAGGCTACAGCGGCACCGGCATCCAGCATTGCCTGGATCTGCTCCTGAGTATAGCCCAGCTGCGTCAGGATGGCAGCGGTGTCTGCACCGGGCATAGGCGGTGTAGGCTGGGTGTGGGGAGGTGTGCAGGAGTCCATCTCAATGGGGCTGGCAGGCATTACATTGGTATTGCCGTTGGAGAACTCCACATTTTCCACAAAGCCGTTTTCCCAAGCCTGGGGATCCTCGGCAATGTCGGAGAAGTGGTGCATCCGTACCAGGGTCATATCATACTCCTTTGCCAGCTGAAGCCAGTGGGTACTGGGCTGGGAACGGAAGATCTCCCGGAACATAGGATAGTAGATATGCCGGTTCGCATACCGCTTGCCGGGGGCAAATTCCGGGTCCTCCAGCAGATGGGGCACACCGGCAATGTTGCAGATCTTCTCGATAGAGCCGGTTCCGGACATTGTGAAATAGATCCACTCTCCATCGCTGCACTCATAGCTGCCGCCGGGAACAGGCAGGTCCTTCCGGTGACAGGGGTAGATAGAGCCGTGGGGCTTCTGGGTAATGATCTGCATAGTGCCGAAGCAGAAAATGCCGTTATGGAACAAAGTGGAACGGACATAGTCACCCTTGCCGGTACGGGTGCGGTTATACAGAGCCGTTGCGATCTCAGCTACCAGCAGGTAGCCGGTGGCGGTGTCGCCTACACCGGAGGGAGGATTGATGGGATAATACTCCGAGGTCTTGGGCGCCAGGTCCCGGAGGAAGCCGGCACGGCTCCAGAATGCGGTGGTATCAAAAGCGGGGGTGTCCTTTTCAGGACCCTTTTCACCGTAGCCCAGAACGATGGCATAGATCAGCTTGGGGAACTTGTCCTTCAGATCCTCGTAGGAAAGACCCAGCCGCTGCAGCGCGGCAGGACGGGTGTTGGTGAGGAATACATCTGCGTCCTCCAGCAGCTTGAACAGCGCTTCCTTGCCCTCAGGGGTCTTGAGGTTTAAGCTGATGAATTTCTTGCCGGTGTTGTAAATATCAAATACCGGGTTTTCGTCCTTGTTGAAGCGGGGGCGGTAACCGGCACCGGTTTTCCGCCAGCCGTCACCGGAGGGAGCTTCCACCTTGATGACTTCCGCACCCAGGTCAGCAAGGATTCTGCCTGTGACGGGGGCTGCCACGAAGGTTGCCAGCTCTACTACTTTGATTCCGGATAAAGGTCCACTCATAATGGGTTTCCTCCTAAATATTATTATATCTTTTATATACCATAATCCAGCAGTATAGTCAATCGTAAAACATAAATATTTTACAATTTTTTACTGAAATAAACAAGCGGACAGTTTTTTGAACTGTCCGCTTGTGATTATGTTTTATTTGGCTTTCTTTTCTTCCTGCAAAGCCTTTTTCATTGTCTTGTAGCTGAGGTATTCCTCGGTTTTCTTCCATTTCCGCTTACCCAGGAACCACAGCACGGCAGCACCTGCAAACAGCACCCAGCAAACGATCATTGCGATCCGCAGTGTGGTGACCAGGGGCAGTGTCTTGACTTTGATCACAGTATCTGCACCAATGCCGTTCATAGCGGAGGAGTTTGCCAATGCGTACAGGTTGTGGTGGCAAGCCTCCCGCATAGCGGTGACGATCACAGGATCGTTTTCGTACTTGGGCAGCTCGTTGACGATGTTGGGAAGCATAGCGTCATAGGTGGTGGTGCCTGCCAGAACACCGTCTGCACCGGTGACCATGGGGGTGATAACATTATCGGTGATGGACATACCGTTGTTGCCCCATTCGCCACGCATAATGTTGGTCATCAGACCCTTGACACCGCCGGACCATACAGCACCCCAGCGGGTGTAAGCGGTCATAACACCGTTGGCGCCTGCCTTTTCAAAGGCAGCCTGGTAAGCCTTCAGGTAAATTTCACGGGCAGCCTGCTCGTTGACCCAGACACCCAGACCGATACGGTCCTGCTCGGAGTCGTTCAGTGCAAAGTGCTTGATCACAACATCCACGCCCTTCTCCTGGATGCCCTTAACTTCAGCAGCGCAGATAGCACCGGAGAGGAAGCCGTCCTCGGAATAGTACTCAAAGTTCCGTCCGCCGTAAGGCATACGGTGCATATTGGCACCGGGACCGTAGAGGCAAGCTACGTCAGCAGCCAGGCAGTCGTTGCCGATGATGTTACCCACCTGGTACAGAAGCTCGGTATTGAAGGTGGCAGCCATCACGTCTTCAGAGGTGAAGGCGGTGGTCTCCACGCCCAGGGAGGAGCCGAAGAGGGCAACGGTCAGACCCTGAGGACCGTTTTCATCCCGGGAACCGGGTGCCTGTACAGATTCAGCAGGCATTCTCCAGTGGAAGCTGTCACCGATCATAGCAACCATTTCGTCATAGGTCAGCTGATCCAGCAGAGTCTGCCACTTGGGATCATCATAGGGAACGCCGATCATCTCCACCAGCTTGACACCGTTTTTAGCACCCAGGGTGGGCATTTCCACGGCTTCATAGTCGGCAGGATCGTAGCGGGTCTGCTGCAGATCCTTGATGAGCAGTTCGGTCAGCTGCAGAACGATCTGCTGGTCACTGGGATAGGTGCCGGTCCAATCATTCCGGCTCAGCCAGGTGACGGACTGACCTTCTGTGCCTTCATACAGGTTGGGGTCTGCCAAAGACAGCTGGTTTTCAATGGGTGTGCCGTTGGCAGAAACGCTGTAGGTTTCGGTGTCCAGCTTCTTTTCTGTCCACTTGTAGGTCAGCTTGGCATCACCGTCGCCGTCCATACGGCCCTCGGTGGTCTCCTCGGTATACCCCTTGGCAGCCAGAATGTTGTTCACGGCATTGTGAGAATCGGTGGCAGCGGTGAAGTAGTAATCACCGGCATCTAAGATATAAGTGCCTGCACCGTAGGTATCGTAAGCAGCCAGATCCCGCTTCTCCACGGTGATGGTGACGGTTTCGGAATCACCGGGCTGGAGGATGCCGGTCTTGCCGAAGCCGATGAGCTGCACAGCAGCCTTCTCGACCTTGTTTTCCTTGTCATACTCGGTGTAAGGACTCTGGGCATACAGCTGCACCGTTTCCTTGCCGGCAGCTTCACCTTGGTTGGTGACCTTGACGGTCACAGTGAACAGGTCCGCAGCCTTGTCATAAGTGACCTTCATATCACTGTAGGTGTAGGTGGTGTAGGAAAGACCGTAGCCGAAGGGGAAGGCAACCTGATCTGCGTAGGTGAATTCACCGGGGTTGCCGGTACCCATAACGAAGTCCTCGTACCGGGTCTCATAGTACTTGTAGCCAACATAGATACCTTCCTGGTAGATCAGGTAGGTTTCTGCGTAGTTGGGAATGTTTTCTCCGTCATAGCCGCCGTAGGTAACGGGAATGGCATTTTTCATTGCCGGAGCAGAGAAGTTATCGAAGCAGTAGGTATCCACCAGAGAACCGGAGGGATTGACCTTGCCTGCCAGAATGTCGGTAACGGCATTGGTGCCGTAAGCGCCTACACCGCCGATCCACAGGCAGGCATCCACACCGTATTCATTCTCCTTCAAAAAGTCCACCTGCAGGGCATTGGAGGTGTTGATGAGAACCACGATGGCTTTGATCTTGCCCTCTTCCTTCAGCTGGGCAGCACCGGCGAGCATAGACTTTTCGTTTTCGTCCAGCTGCAGGTAATCAAACTTGGCATCAGCACCTTCACCGCCGATACGGGACAGTGTTACGATCACGGCATCGCCATACTCTGCCATAGAGTTCTTTACTTCCTCGGTGTAAACGCTCCAGGGAGCCTCACCGATATTGAAAGAGCCCAGCAGCGCAGCACTTTCGCCTTCACCGTAATCCCGGGAGTACTTGGCACCCTCACCGGTGAGATAGAAGTCCCACAAAGTTGGGTTGACGGTAAGACCGGACTTTTCCAGGGCGACCTTCAGGCTGTCAGCCTTGGAAGCGTCCACGTTACCGGAGCCGGTACCGCCGTAGACCAGATTGACAGAGCTGGTGGACAGGGTGCTGACCTTAGCGCCCTCTGCCAAAGGCAGGACACCGTTGTTCATCAGCAGGGCAGCGCCTTCTGCTTCCACTTGGTAGCAGATGTCCTTGCCGGCTTCCAGGCGTGCTTCGTTGGAGTCAAAGTCCTGAGCAAAGTAGACAGCGTTGGGATCTTCGCCGATCACATCCCAGAATTTGCCGCCCATCAAAGCAGCCATAGTATTGTCAAACATTTTCACAACAACGCCGCCGGCGGTGAAAAGGATCGACAGCACCAGCAGGAAGATTCCCAGGCTCTTCCAAAGGGTGACGTGCTTTCTTTTTGCCCGCTTGCAGGCTTTCTTGCGCTGCTTCAGTTCTGTTTTCCGTTCGTCCATAAGTAAACCTCATTTCTGTGCCCTTTGGCACCATCATTTGGGGATGCTATAAGCATATCATATTCCCGGGGTAAAATCAATCAAAGGATTCAAAATCCTGAAAATTCCTAATTTTTATCACCAGTATACACCATAAGGCAGTTTTTTGCAGACCACCCAGAGAATTTTTTTGCAATAAAATTTCTTGCCTGTAAACAAAGAAAAAAAGAAACCGTGTGCGTGCCTGCGCTTGCGCATAAATAATACACACACTATCTTTTTCTTATCATTATTATTATCCTTTTTATTATTATTGGTTTTTTTTGGTTTTCAAAAAAACCCCTGGGTTTTTTGGGTTTTGAAAAGTGCGCTATAAAAACCCCTGGGTTATGAAAATTGCATTATTCACTGCCGAAGGCAATATTACTCAAAACCACCCAATTGTCCCTC
>JAZQHW010000087.1:0-3440 GCA_045540795.1 Faecousia sp.
TCCTGCACCTGCTCCGGGTTGTAACCCATCTCCCGGATATACTCCGCCAGCGCAATGGCTTCCTTTAAGGTGGAACCGGGATGACTGGACATCAGATAGGGCACAAGATACTGATTCATACCGTATTGTTTGTTCAGGGTAAAATACTTGTCAGTAAAGCGATTGTATACGGCATTGTTGGGTTTGCCCATCCGGGATAACACGGCATCGGAAACGTGCTCCGGTGCAACCTTCAGCTGCCCGGAAATGTGATGCTGTACCAGTTCTTTAAAGAAGGTATCCTTTTTGTCCGCCAGAAGATAATCAAAGCGAATGCCACTGCGAACGAAAACCTTCTTCACACCCGGAAGCTTCCGCAGCTTCCGCAAAAGGGCAATGTAGTCAGAATGATCTGCCCGCATATTCTTGCAGGGAGTAGGAAATAAGCATTGTCTGTGGGGACAGGCACCCTTTGTCAGCTGCTTGTCACAGGCAGGGTGGCGGAAATTGGCAGTGGGACCGCCTACATCGTGAATATAGCCTTTGAAAGACTTGTCCCGGATCATTTCTTCCGCTTCCCGGAGAATGGATTCGTGACTGCGTACCTGAATGATCCGCCCCTGATGGAAGGTCAGAGCACAGAAGGAGCAGGCACCGAAGCAGCCACGGTTGCTGACAAGACTGAACTTCACTTCCTCAATGGCAGGAACACCTCCGGCTTTCTCATAGCTGGGATGATAGGTGCGGCAATAGGGAAGATCATATACGGCATCCATCTGCTCTGTGGTCAGCGGCTTTTGGGGAGGATTCTGTACAACAAATTCATTGCCGTAAGGCTCTGCCAGCCGCTTTGCGGTAAAGGGATCGCAGTTGCCGTATTGAATTTTAAAGCTTTCGGCATATGTGCGCTTGTTTTCTTTTAATGATTCAAAGGCGGGCAGTACAATGGTGGGCAAGCTGTCATCCAGTTCGCTTGTCCGGTACACCGTGCCGTCAATGTAGGTGATGTTCTTAACATCCAAACCGGAGTTCAGAGCATCTGCGATTTCCACAATGCTCTTTTCACCCATTCCGTACATCAGAAGATCCGCCTGGGAATCCAGTAAAATGGAGCGCTTCATACTTTCCGACCAGTAATCGTAATGCCCCAAACGGCGCAGGCTGGCTTCAATGCCGCCAATGAGAATGGGAACATCTTTATAGGTCTGCCGGATCAAATTGCAGTAAACCACCGTGGCATAGTCCGGACGCTTGCCCATAACCCCTCCGGGAGTAAAAGCATCGGTCTTCCGGCGATGCTTGGTGACGGAATAGTGATTGACCATAGAATCCATATTGCCGCCGGAAACCAAAAAGCCCAGTCTTGGTTTTCCCAGAGAGTCAATAGATTTGGGGTTTTTCCAGTCCGGCTGGGAGATAATGCCTACAGTATAACCGGCATTTTCCAAAACCCGGCTGATAATGGCGTGACCAAAAGAGGGATGATCCACATAGGCATCCCCAATGATGTACACAAAGTCGCATTGCTCCCAGCCACGGCGTTGCATATCCTGTTTGCTGATTGGCAGAAAGTCCATAAAAAGCCTCCGCAGTCGTTTTTGTTAGTATAACACCTTTCCTGTAAAAAGGGAATAAGAAAATGTTGACACCCGGACAAAAAAGACTATAATAAAGCAAAAGGAAGTGATACTGTGGCAGTTCGGTTAAACGAGGATGCGGAAATGGTGAAAACCGTCCGGGAGGGCTTGAAGCGCACCGGCGGCTATTGCCCCTGCCGCCTGGAGCGGACAGAGGAGAATAAGTGTATCTGTAAGGAATTCCGGGAGCAGATGGCAGACCCGGATTTCAAAGGCTATTGCCATTGTATGCTTTATTACAAGGATTAAAAGACTGTTAAAAAATAATTGAAAAACACGAAAAAAGAGGTTGACAAATCATACCTGCTGTGTTAATATACTCTAGCGTTGAGCGGAAGCCAGCGAATTGAATATGCGCGAGTGGTGGAATTGGTAGACTCGCTAGATTCAGGTTCTAGTGTTCACTGCGGACGTGCGGGTTCAAGTCCCGCCTCGCGCACCAAAAATCGGCAATTCTCGACAGAGGATTGCCGATTTTACTTATTCACTTTTCACTATTCACTCTTCACGAATAATCACCGCTGATTTTTGGAAAGTAATAAGTAATAGTGAATAGTGAAGAAGTTGTGGTATCCGTGAAGTGCTCCCTGTCAAGTAGACAGTGCAAAAAGTAAGAATAATCGGTTAGATATTTGATATGCACCCCAAAAGCATCTGGCTTTTGGGGTGCATATTAAAAGGGTGTACAATTCTTCTATAGTATCACCTTACGGGGACATTATAACACCTATGTGGAGAAATTGCATCTTTTTAGCAAAAATGCAATTTTATATAGAAAAACTGCAATTGTCAATTCCCCCGGGTGTATGTATAATACAATCACAAACATACGCAACCATTCTTTTGGGAGGTATATTATGAAAATCAGGAATATCTTGCTTCTGCTGCCGGTCCTGGCGCTGCTGTTCGGGTGTGCTGCTGCCCCGGCAGATACTCCTGTCACAACGGCAACAGAGGATAAATGCAACACCGGCTATGCCCTTGACCCGGCAGCCGATCAGTCAGAGGAGGAGAAAAGAGTGCTGAAAATTTTATCTATTGGTCAAAGCCATTCCCAGGATGCTATCTGGCTTTTGCCGGAAGTACTGCGCACCGAGCGTCCTCAGGAAGAATTCCTGATTGCGGAATGTCTGCTTTCTGTGACTATGGTGGACCATCTTGCCAATGCCAAGGGGGATGTTCCCCAATATAGCTACTATGTTAACACCGGTGACCGATGGGTGGAAAGTGAGTCCTGGACCATCCGTCAGGCGCTGAAGGCACAGCAGTGGGATATCGTGGTCATCAACGAATCCTGTCGCTATTTGGGTCTGGATGCCACTATGCAGAGGGGCTATGTCCATGAAATGGCACAATTTGTCCACGATCAGATCAACTACGATTTTAAACTGATCTACAACTGGCACTGGACCATTCCTGTTAGTCAGGTGTTTTATATGGACGGTTTTGAGCCTGCGGCATCCGGCACCTTCTGGAGTACCTATCAGAAGGATTACCAGGCAAACCGGCAGGTGCATTACGATTCTATGCTGGCAATGGTGGAGAAGTATATCAAGACCGATCCTTTGATCAACGGCATTTTCTACTCTGCCACAGTGATCCAGTATGCCACCGAGGTGCTGGGTATGCCGGAGGCGGAGCTTACCGGGGAGGCTACTCCCAAGCTTCACCAGCAGCTTTCGGATCGCAGTATGTACCGGGATTACATCCATCTTTCCGACTACGGCCGCCTGTATGCGGCATACTTGGAATATGCCCAGCTTTACGGGTTGGACCATATCGATGCCGTGAATGTGGATACGATTGCAGCCCACCTGCGGCAGT
>JAZQHW010000088.1:0-9174 GCA_045540795.1 Faecousia sp.
GGTGGATTCAGAGGTGAAGCCCACAACGGCGGAGGGCTCCCATCCGGTACCTGCTTTTTTACCCGGGTTGGCATCTATTACAAGCTTGGTGTCGGCTTTTGCGGTGGTCATATAGATGTTTTGGGTAAGTTTATAGTAGCCGGTGCCGGAGGACACGAAGCGGTAGTACTTTTCCGTAAGATCACTATAGTAGTAGGCGTTGGTTTCCCCTACCTCGGTATAGGTGGGGGTCACAACGCTGCCGTCAGAGAAGCCGGTATAAAGCTTCACGGTGACATCTGCCGGAGCCGTCAGTACAAGTCCCTTAAAATCATCGGGAACAGTAGCTTGACTGCGCACAGGACACATTGCCAGTAGCAGAGCCAGCGCGACCACAAAACTAATCTGTCTTTTCATAGGGAACTCCTTACGTTTATTTCTGATATACGATCTTGCCGTCGATCAGGGTCATATAGGATTCGGCACCTACAGTGGTGATGGGGTCGGCAGTCCAGATGACGATATCGGCATCCTTCCCCGGCTCCAAAGAGCCTACCCGGTCAGCAATGCCCATAACCTCAGCGGGATTCCGGGTGATTGCCAGCCAGGCTTCTTCTGCAGGCAGACCGGCGGCAACTGCCAGACCGGCACACAAAGGCAGGTACTGAATGGGTGTCACCGGGGCATCGGTGGTGAGACAGATCTTGACACCGGCAGCGTTCAGCTTGGCAGCGGTTTCAAAGGTCTTGTTCTGCAGCTCGATCTTACTCTTGCCCCCAAAGGAGGGACCTACGATGGCAGGGAAGCCTTCCTTAGCAAGGCTGTCGCTGATCACGTGCCCTTCGGTGCAGTGATCCAAAGTCAGGCGAAGACCGAATTCCTTGGCAACACGAATAGAGGTAAGGATATCGTCTGCCCGGTGCGCGTGGGCTTTCAGGGGAATCTCCCGGCGCATAACCGGCAGCATAGCTTCCAGCTTCATATCGAATTTGGGGTTTTCACCGGCATCCTTGGCGCGGCAGTACTCCTGTGCCTTAAACAGTAGCTCCCGCAATGCGGCAGCAGTGCCCATACGGGTGAAGGGGGTCTTCTTGGAGCTTTGACCGTAAGTATTCTTGGGGTTTTCACCGAAGGCGCATTTCATTGCCACCGGCTCTTTCACCAGCATATCGTCCACCCGGGAGCCGTGTGCTTTGATGGCTGCGAAGGTGCCACCCACCACATTGGCGCTGCCGGGACCGGCACACAGGGTGGTGATACCGCCCTGGATGGCGTTGTCCAGATATTCGTCCTGGGGATAAATGCTGTCAATGGCGCGCATCTGGGGGGTAATGGGGTCTGCTTTGTCGTTGTAGTCCGCACCTTCCCAGCGAACAGAGGCATTGTGCAGACCTACGTGGCAGTGGGCTTCCACACAGCCGGGGGTCACCAGCCGACCTGCCACATCAATGACCTGTGCGCCTGCCGGAGCAGGAATCTCAGCAGCAACGGAAAGGATCATTCCGTTATCGTCTACCAGAATACAACCATTGGAGAACTCCTCTCCAGCCATCGTTTTGATATGACCGTTTTTGATCAGCAACATAGCTTTACTCCTTTACAATTAAGTAATAACAGGCGGGATTTTCCTCATCGCCCACGGTAAAGGAAAGAATACCGTTTTCGTAGGTGGTGGGAACATTGCCGCTGTAGAAGCCTTCTGCGTTGACACCCCAAACCTTCAAATTCTGTCCTTCTGTGGTTTCCAAATGAATGGTTGCCTGAATGACTTCTGCCATAATAGGAGGTTTGCCTACGTCCAAAAGCTTCTCACCGTCAAATACCGGGTCGGTATTTCTGGCTCTGCCGATGGTGGTCAGCAGCATATTGTCAGAGTTGCAGATGGGGGTATCTGACAGACTGGACAGAGCGATCACGGCAAAATCAGTCTTACAATCAACAGCCATACCGTTGATGTTAATACCCTGGGAAATCTTCTTCTGTGTAGAAGCTTTGTTGCCTGCCAGACCCAGGAAGCCGTAGATGACCTTTGTTCTGGGGGTATCAATAACAGCAATGCGCTTTTTCAGATCCCGCCACAGCTGACCGTTGTCAGAAACGATCTTGCCTGCTTCGGGGTTGGGATAGGCTTTATTGCCGGGATATACTTCATCAAAACCGGCGGGGAGGTTTTCGTCAAAGGTGGTTGCTACCCGGTGCTGCTCCAAAAGTCCCTGGTTAGCGGTACCGTTCAGCTTGGCAAGGTCAGTGGAGTAGACAGCAACTTTCTTGTCAGCGGGAGCCACATCGCCACGGCGAAGGATCAGAGCAGAATGATAGAACATACCGAACTTGGCAGGATCATTCCAGGTGGAGAAGATGCCTTCCCGGTAGGGAACACCGCCTACGGGGGTGGACAGCTCTCTTCCCAGTATACTGTTCCGCTCTAAACGGCGGGAATAGGAATAGGTATGGATGGTCAAACCGGACCAGTTCTGCAATGCGCTGAGGGCAGCGTAATAGATGGGACCTTCTGCCCGGTAAGAATTGGGCCAGGGCATATCCCATTCAGAGATGAAGAAGGGCTTGTTCGCCAGCTTCATACGGGCAGGACCTGCAAAATGGAAAGGAACAGAGGTGATGGAACGGTTTGCACAGATCCGATCGGTGTTGCTCCATCTCCAATCGTAGAAATAACCGTGGGAGTCTGTGAAGTCCATATCCTCGTGGGTTTTGATGAATCCGTCGCACCGGGTCCAGTTGGTACCGGCAATGGGGATCCGCACACCGATAGAGCGCAGGTGATCGTGCATCTGCTGATAGTACTTTTTTGCCATGTGCATTTTGAACTGGATCATGGGCATCTCAGTGGTATACAGATCGCAGTTTTCCCAGTCGAAGGAGATATTGTTTTCTTCCAGATAATCCCGGAAGGCATGACGGAACTGGTCAATGTAATAGGGGAGCGCTACATAATTCCGCTTTTTCAAGGGGGAGTCTTTGAAGAGGTCGTTCTCGTTGGCGATCTCTGTCAGTACAAAGGCAGGATCGTCTTTGTAGCACAGCTTTGTGTAGGGATTATAGTGGGTCCAAAGCTGGGTGGCATATTCTTTCTGCAGCTCGATCATCCGGGCATCCACTGTGGTCCAGGGCTTGCCGGCGTCCAGCAGAGATTCGTGGAAGGGCACACCGTCCCCCTCTTTGAATTTCCGGTAGGTGATCATATCCAGATAGATGTAAATGCCTTCTTCCTTCAGACAGTAGATCAGATAGTCCAGGGCATCCATAGATCTGGGATCCAGTACCCGGGTGGTGGTGACCCGCTTGCCTTTGGACCAGGAGAAAATGTTGGGGGTGTCCCACTCTGCATCCAGCTGATGCAAACGGACAATATTGCAGCCAGCCTGAGCAAGGCGCTGGGCAACCATAGGGGCATAGTCTCTATCCGGGAAACAGGCACCGCCGTTGAAGTTTACACCCCAAAAGCGGACAGGGGTGCCGTCCTCAAAACGGAGCGTATCGCCGTCGGCACGGACAAAGCCGTGCTTGCCGGCAGGCTTTTCCTCTTCGAATACGAAAGAGATATCCACGGGCATTCTGTCTGGATAGGCGGGCATCGGTATATAACGGGACATAAAAACACTTCCTTATTTTTATTTTGCTATCTTGTATTATACAACAAAATAATATATAATCTACACTAACTGCAATAAAAAAGCAATGATTTTCAGCACTATTGGAGAAAGCTATGAACGGTATCTTTGAAAAGAAGCCATATTTTCAGCTTAACGGATCTGTGATAACCGGTTTACGGGGATATATTCCAATGTTTCACCATCACGGAGAGCTGGTTTATGTGGTGGAAGGGAGCGTCCGCCTTACGGTGGACGGGGAAGTCTACACGGTCAATGCAGGGGAACTGGCGATCCTGTTTCCTTATTTGACACATTCCTATGAGCCTGCACCCGAGGCGGAAGTGATCCTTTTGTTGTTCGATCCGGCGGCTACGGCATTTGACAATACGCTGTTGAAGAAAAAGCCTGTCTGCTGCCGGGCACCGGGGGAAGCTTTGCACCCTATGATAGATCGGGCGGTGTCGATGCACCGGATGGGAAGACGCAAAACGGCAATGGCATATCTCAATGCAGTGCTGGGAGAGCTTTTGGAGGTTTTGCAGCTGGAGGATCGGGACAATGCCTCCGATAATGTTACAGTGCAGGTGCTTTCTTACTGCGCAGAGCATTTTGCGGAGAAGATCACAGTGAAGAAGATCGCAGATGCCTTGTATATCAGTCCCAGTTATGTTTCCAAGATCTTTGCTCAAAAGCTCCACTACGGTTTCCGGGAGTATATCAATGCCCTGCGTGTCCATAAGGCACAGGCACTTTTGAAGGAACGGAATAAAAAGATATTCCAGATCATGACAGAGTGCGGCTTTCAAAACCAAAGCAGCTTTAACCGGATATTCCGGGAGGTCTGCGGCATTTCTCCCAGGGAGTTCAGAAACGTTGCCCGAAAACAAAATATGTAGCCCCAACGGGCGGCTTTGTCACACCAGGCAGAGGTCAAAGGAGCCGCAAATCATCATAACTTGCGTTTGACGGTTTGCGGCTTCTTTGACCTCTGAGTTTATTCTAATTCGAAGGCACCGGTATAAAGCTGATAATAGGTGCCCTTTTGGGCAATGAGATCTTCGTGGGTGCCCCGTTCAATGATCCGTCCCTGGTCCAGCACCATAATACAATCGGAATTGCGCACGGTGCTCAGCCGGTGGGCAATGACAAAAGTAGTTCTGCCTTTCATCAGGGCATCCATACCCTTTTGTACCAGAGCTTCGGTACGGGTATCGATGGAGGAGGTAGCCTCATCCAGGATCATAACCGGGGGATCGGCAACAGCTGCCCGGGCAATGGCAATGAGCTGCCGCTGACCCTGGGAAAGCCGGGCACCGTTTCCGGTGAGCATGGTGTCATAGCCTTCCGGCAGACGGGTAATGAAATCGTGGGCATTGGCAAGCTTTGCCGCATTGACGCATTCTTCATCGGTGGCATCCAGCTTGCCGTAGCGGATGTTGTCCATTACTGTGCCGGTGAACAGGTTGGTATCCTGCAGCACCACACCCAGAGAGCGGCGCAGATCCGGCTTCTTGATCTTGTTGATGTTGATATTGTCGTAGCGGATCTTGCCGTCGGCAATGTCATAGAACCGGTTGATCAGATTGGTAATGGTGGTCTTGCCGGCACCGGTAGCGCCTACAAAGGCGATCTTCTGACCGGGGTGGGCATACAAGGTGACGTTGTGCAGCACCGTTTTTTCCGGTACATAGCCGAAGTCCACATCGTCCATGGTGATGTCACCTTTCAGCTCTGTATAGGTCAGTGTGCCGTCCCCGTGGGGATGCTTCCATGCCCAGCGACCGGTACGGACTTCACTTTCTGTGATGTTGCCCGCTTCGTCAATGGCAGCATTGACTAAGGTGACATAGCCGTTGTCCGCTTCCGGCTCCTGATCCATCAGCTCAAAGATCCGTTCTGCACCAGCCAGCGCCATTACGATGGCGTTGATCTGATTGCTCACCTGACCGATGGGCTGGTTGAAGGTACGGGAGAACAGCAGGAAGGATACCAGCGCACCGGTGGACAGAAGGCTTCCCTTGGAAGCAATGACCAGCAGCGCGCCCACAATAGCCAGGATAGAGTACTGGATATAGCTGAGGTTGTTGTTGACAGGACCCATCATATTGGTGAAAGCACCGGCTTTGAAAGCGTTGCTTCGCAGCTGATCATTCAGGATATCAAATTCCTTTTTACAGGTTTCCTCCCGGGTAAAGACTTTAACTACCCGCTGACCGTTCACCAGCTCTTCCACATAACCGTTTACAGCACCCAAAGCCTTCTGCTGACCGATAAAGAACTTGGCAGAATGGGACGCTACTACTTTGGTGATGTACAAAATGCCAATGATGGAAAGGATCACCACACCGGTGAGGATGGGAGAAGTAAACAGCATCGCAAAAAATACCACGATAATGGTGATGGCAGAGGTGATGCACTGGGGGATCGCCTGAGAGATCATCTGCCGCAGAGTGTCAATATCACTGGTGTAGCGGCTCATAAGGTCGCCTACAGGATGGGTGTCAAAATAGCGGATGGGAAGAGTTTGCATATGGGTGAACATCTTGTCCCGGATGTTCTTTTGAATACCCTGTCCCACCGGCACCATCAGCCGCTGTTGCAGGAAAGCGGAGAGCATACCCACCAGATAGATGGCTGCCATGGCGCAAAGAAAACCAATGAGAGGACCGTAGCTGGGATCGGTTTGCTCCAGCATGGGCTTGACGTAGTCATCAATGAGGATCCGCAGGGAACCGTTACTGGCAACCTGGGCGCAGGTGGCAAGGATAATGCAGACCACCATACCGATCAGCCGTCCACGGTAAGGCTTCATATAGCTTAACAGCCGTAACAGGGTCTTTTTGGGGTCCTTTGCCTTGCGGCCGTCGCCGCGCATACGTACAGGGGGCATTACTCCTCACCTCCCTTAACTTGAGATTCATAGACCTCCCGATAAATTTGAGAGGTTTTCAGCAGTTCCTCGTGGGTGCCCTGGGCACAGACGCAGCCGCCATCCATCACCAGGATCAGATCTGCCTCCTGAACGGAAGCGACCCGCTGGGCAATGATCAGCTTGGTGGTGCCCGGGATCTCCTGAGCAAAGGCTTGACGGATCATAGCGTCCGTGTGGGTATCCACCGCAGAGGTGGAATCGTCCAAAATGAGAATTTTTGGCTTTTTCAGCAATGCCCGGGCAATACAAAGCCGCTGCTTCTGACCGCCGGAAACATTCTTGCCTCCCTGCTCGATGTGGGTATCGTAGCCATCGGGGAAGGTAGTAATAAAATCGTGGGCGCAGGCAAGCCGGCAGGCGTGCTCCATTTCTTCATCGGTGGCATTGGGGTTGCCCCAGCGGAGATTATCTTTGATAGAGCCGGAGAACAGAACATTTTTCTGCAGTACCATTGCCACTTGATCCCGGAGGGTTTTCAGATCATATTCCCGGACATCCACACCGCCTACCTTCAGGCTGCCCTGAGTCACATCATAAAGACGGGGGATCAGCTGCACCAGGGTGGACTTGGAAGAGCCGGTACCACCTAAGATACCTACGGTCTGTCCCGGGGCAATGTGAATATTCACATTTTCCAAAGCGTTCTTCCCGGCGTTTTTGGAGTAGCGGAAGGACACATTTTCAAAGTCAATGCTGCCGTCCTTGACGGTCATAACAGGGTCAGCGGGGTTGTGCAGATCCGGCTGCTCGGTAAGGATCTCACAGCAACG
The DNA here is from genome assembly GCA_045540795.1 of Faecousia sp. Classification (GTDB taxonomy): domain Bacteria; phylum Bacillota; class Clostridia; order Oscillospirales; family Oscillospiraceae; genus Faecousia. Next base: position 7,296 of record JAZQHW010000088.1, read on the forward strand.
CTGCATAGGTGCCCGGCTCATAGTCAGCATCACAAACACCATAGAAAGCATCATCAAGCCGGAGAGGATCTGGGTGGTGTAGGTGAACATAGAGGTAAGGTTGCCGGTGGTGAAGGTGGTATTTCCGGATTCCACGATCATTTGGGCACCCAGGAAGGAGATGGCAATAATAGAAGCGTAAACTGCCAGCTGCATCATAGGGCTGTTAAATGCCATGATCCGCTCCGCCTTCACGAAGCTGTCGTGGATCTGCCCGGAAATGGAAGTGAACTTCTTATCTTCTTCCTGCTCCCGGACAAAGGATTTTACCACCCGCATACCGTGGAGATTTTCCTGCACCACATTGTTCAGCTTGTCATAGGTCTTAAATACCCGGTCAAAAATGGGGAAGACCAGCTTGGTAAGTACAAACAAACCGCCAGCCAGCAGCGGCAGGGCAATGAGATACACCATACAGAGCCGGGGACTGAGCTGATACACATTGATACTGGCAAGGATCACCATCATAGGACAGCGGACTGCCATACGAATCATCATCTGGAAGCACATCTGAATATTGGCAATATCGCTGGTCAGACGGGTGACGATGGAGGAGGTGGAGAACTTGTCAATATTGGAAAAGTCGAAGGTCTGTACTCTGTGGTACATATCGTGCCGGAGATTCCGGGCAAAGCCGGTGGCAGCTCTGGCGGCAAACACTGCAGAACCCACACCAAAAACCAAACTGCACAGGGCACTGAGGATCAGCAGCAATCCATACTGCCAAACAACAGTCATATTCCCCGGTGTAATACCAAAGTCCACGATTTTGGCAATGATCCCCGGGATCTTTACTTCCATATATACTTCGCCTACCATACACAGCGGACTGAGCAGGGCAGCGAGCCAGTTTTCCCGGACGCTCCGGGCAAGCTTCATCAGCATACGCATACGCTCCTTTGATCATTCATATTCTGTTATTCTATATCGATTCTGTGCATTTTGCAATACTGTCAAAAAAAGTTTACATTTAGGTTGTAGTAATTAAAAAGTCCGGGATTACAGTTGCGGAAATCACGCTTCCTATGCTATAATGAAATATATACATACAGGAAGGAGCAAACCTATGAAGCGTTTCACTGCGATTCTTGCGATCCTTTTGACACTGGCGACCCTTTTTACTGCCTGCGGCAGTCCTGCAGAAAACCCCAAAACAACGGAGGCTGCCCCAATGAAGAATATCTATCAAAAAACGGACCCTGCTCAGGATGATACTTTGAATATTCTGATGATCGGCAGTTCTTTTTGCTATTATTATGTAGAAGAGCTTTACGGCTTGCTGGATGCTGCCGGTATCAAGGCAAATGTGTGTAATGTCTATTACTCCGGCTGCCCCCTGGAAAAGCATTGGACCTGGTGGAAAAGTGGCGAAGCACACTATGAGTATTTTGAAACCAACGGTGACGGCAGAGTAAAAACGGAGAATGTCAATCTGGAATGGTGCTTGAAGCAGAAAAACTGGGATGTTATCAGCCTGCAGGAGTCCACATCCAAGATTTACACCCCCGGCGCAGTTGCCCATCTGGAAACCACTAAGCTGTGGCGGACAGAGCTGTGGGGATATTTAAAAGAACAATTCCCCATGTCCCGGCATTTATGGCATCAGCCCTGGGCAAGCCAGATTGGAACGAACTATAATGGCTATGTGATGGAGTCCTTTGAGCAGCAGCAGTACAATACGGACCAGATCAAGGAATTCGCCATCACCGTATGTAAAGAGCTGGAACTGGAGCGGGTGAACACCGGCGAAGCTTGGCAGATCGTCCGGAAAGAGTATAGCTATGATAAGCTTTGCGCCCGGATCGGTAAGGGTGAGAATCACGAAGGTGACTGCTCCCAC
>JAZQHW010000089.1:0-4748 GCA_045540795.1 Faecousia sp.
AAGTCAAATGCCTTGCGAAGCAAGCCTTTTTCATTTTTAATGTATAAAACAGTTTTGTAATTTTATATAACTCAAGATATAGAAAAGCTGTAAATCGTTAAACTTGCGTTTGACGGTTTGCGGCTTTTTTGACACTCTGAACCGACCTCGTTTGAGGTCGGTTTTACTATTTAGATATTTTTGGTTTTCATATTTCGGGCAACCAGGGTGAGAATCAGCATCAGTATGTACAGAGAGCCGATGATCACGAAGATCGCAGGCCAGCCGAAGGTGTTTTTCACAAAACCGAAGAGCAGCGCCTGCACGGCAGCGCCCATATATACAGCCCAGTCGAATACACCGATAACGGTAGAGGAGAAAGCTTTGCCGCCGATATCTCCGGCAATGGCCCAGATGACACCGGTGACCATGGCAAACACACCCAGCAGGAACAGCATAGAGGAAGCCAGGGTCTGATCCTTAATGAAGGGGAACAGGATCATACCGCAGAAGGTAACCACAGAGGCGATGATAAGCATAGGCTCCCGCTTGCCCTTTAACAGTTTGTCTGTGATGATGGGGAAGATAAACATAGCACAAGCCTGTCCAAAGGGGAGGAGGATAGAGCTGAAGATACCGTCTTTGATGGTAAGACCCAGATTCTCAGTAAAGTAAGTGGGGATCCAGGTGAGCAGACCGTATCTGCCAATACCGGCAATGGCGGAGATCAAACAGAAGACCAGAACCTTGGGCTCGGAAAACAGAAGCTTGTAGGGATAAAGATAGCCTTTCTTCCGGATCTCTGCTTCTAATTGGGCATCCCGGGGATCTGCTGTTTCTGCAGGCGTCTCCAGTCCTACATCCTCCGGTGCATTTTTGAAGAAAAAGAAAAATGCGATAAGAGAAAGGAGCATAGGCACCATCGGGAAGCGGAAAGCTGCCCGCCAGCCCCATTGGGGATTCAGCTGCAGACACAGGAGAACGGAAAGATAGGTGGTGACCTGTGCCATACCGGAGAAGAAGGTGGTAAGTCCTGTGGCAAAGCCTCTTTTCTCTTTGGGCCACCATTTATTAACAACACCCAGTCCGTTGGACCAGACCATAGATTGGAAGAAACCGTTCAGTCCCCAAAGGATAGCAATGACAGGGATGCTGTGCTGAAAGGAGATCACAACATTCAAAACAGCGCTGGCGACAACACCCACCATCATAAAACGCTTATAGCCGAAGAAAGCACCCAGGCGTCCGTTGATCAGCTGACCGAAGGCGTAGCACCAGAAAAGTGCGGAGGAAACAACACCCAAAGCGGCGGTGTTAGAGCCAAGATCCGCTGCCATTTGGGTCATAACCAGATTGATGTTTTGCCGTCCGTTATAGAAGAACAGGTAAGTAAAGCCAAAGCTTAACAGTACCAGCCAAGCGTGACAACGGAATTTAGAAAGCTTAGCGTCTTGATTTGTCAATTGATTTTGTGGCATTTATACAGTCTTCTTTCGTTTATTTTATGGTATTCCGGTATAGCAGCAGAAGCTGCTTCCGGGAGGAAACGCCCAGCTTGCTATATAAGTTTTTATTGTGGAATTTTAAGGTGTTTTCTTTAATTTGCAGTTGTTCCATAATTTCAGCGGTTGTCATTCCTGCCACATAGCAATCAAACAGTTTCTTTTCCTTTGGTGTCAGGGACTGCAAACCGGAGAGGAAAAGGGCTATCTGCTCACTGGGGATATTCGCAATGGACCGGGGTTCAACAGATTGTTTCTTTTCTGCTTCCGTCAGGGCTTTTTGCAGGATTTTTTCCTGTTCTGCCATAATCAAATGCAAGCCCAAAAGGAACAGCTCGCTGATAATGTAGGAAACAGACAGAAGCTCAAAGGCATTGTCCATAAATTGCTCTACTGCCCAAACAACCAGGTTGATAACTACGGCAATGGCAAGGATCACCGTGTATGATACGGATGCTGGCTTCTGTTTTGATGCGGTGTGGATAATGGCGACGACCATAGTGCTGAAATAACCCAACAGATATATGGGATACAGATTGTGAAGGGGTCCGTAAACTTTATGCAGCACCGTCGCACCGTCTATTTTCTCCAAAGTGACTTCTTTATAATAAATGGTCAGGTATCCACCGCTGGCGGCAATGAGAAAGACGATGGCAGCAAGGCAGGTAAGAAGCCACGGCAACCATCGGGGAAACCGGATCCGGGTGGCATCCAATACGATGATGCACATAGACAGGGGGAGAAATACAGAGCCCAGATAGGCGATCCGGTTGGCAAAAAGTGCAGCGTCCAGTGTGTCGGAAACAGACAGCATAAAATAGCCGGTGTTGACTACCAGTACAGAGGAAAACAGAACGATAAACCAAAAGGATTTCTTTTTGGCAACAAAGAAATAGCCGATCAGCAGGATCAAGGAAAACAGGGCAATACCGCCGTAGACAGAAGATACGCTGACAGAATCAGTAACCTGGCTGCAGCCGGGCAGACAGATCAGACACAAAGAGACCAAAAGGGCGGTGAAAACTTTTTTCATAACAAAGCTCCTTCAAAAGGCTTCCCACACTTTCTCCCGCACGATTTCTGAAAATATTGACCCTTCCCCACACTTTTATTGTGGGGGTGGTGATATTGGCGGGAAAAACTACAATAAAAGCAAAGAAGCCGTTGCTTTGTACAATTCTACCATATTTCCGCTTTTTCGTCAATGATGCGGCAAGTTCCGGTTTGGTAGAATGCTCCGGGCAGGTGGATGTGGCAGAAGACTACTATTACAAGAAGAAAACAAACTTATGAAGAAATTATTGGCATTGATTCTGGCATCTGCGGTATATACCGCACCTCCGGTGCCTACAGAGTAATTATAGAAGTTAAAAGGAGTGTCTTCGTGAGGCACTCCTTTAGCTTTGTTGACAAGCTTTCGATCTGCGTATTATAATTAAACAGCTGAAACGATTGGCAATTGGGAAGAGAATTGTTATAATGGTAAAAAAGGGGGGGGAGATGTATGTATTCCCGGGTTTATGTGGAGACCACGAATATCTGTAATATGCGTTGCTCTTTTTGCCACGGGCACAGTCGCGCGCCCCGGCAAATGACAGAAAGGGAGTATGCCCATATTCTGGAGCAGCTTACCGGAAAAACAAAATACATCTATCATCATTTGATGGGAGAACCCTTAGTTCACCCGCAGCTGCCCCGGTTTATTCAAATGGCTTACCGGGCAGGATTCCACCCGATGCTTACCACCAACGGTACATTGCTGGAGCGGTGGGGAGATACGCTTCTGACAGAGGGACTGCACAAGGTCAATATCTCCTTGCACAGCTTTGAAGAGGATCAACCGGAAGACCACCGGCACTATATTTATAATGTGGCGGAGTTTGCAAAAAAAGCCAATAAAGCCGGAATTATCATTTCCCTCCGTCTTTGGAACCAAGGCTGTGATGCAGGAAAAAATGACATAACGTTGCAGCTTTTGAAAGGACACCTTCCCGGGGACTGGACGGAGAATACCCGGGGATACCGGATCCGGGACAGATTGTTTTTGGAGTGGGGAGACCGCTTTGCCTGGCCGGATCAAAATGCACCGGAGGAAGGGGAACATCTCTTCTGCTTCGGCTTGCGGGATCACTTTGGGATCCTTTGCGACGGAACAGTGGTTCCCTGCTGCCTGGACAGTGACGGCATTATTGCTTTGGGAAATGTGTTCCGGGAGTCACTGACGGATATTTTGCAGACACCCCGGGCGAAGGCTGTTGTAGAGGGCTTCAGCCGGCGAAAAGCAGTGGAAGATCTATGCCGCCGATGCGGCTATGCCCGGAAGTTTTAACAGGAGGATACCGGTTATGATTTATGAAGGGGATGTTTACCGCCCACCCAGCGAAGGGGAGAGCCTGATCATACAGCTCACCATTGGCTGCGCCCACAATAGCTGCACATTCTGCACGATGTACAAGGGCAAAAAGTTCCGTGTCCGTGAAATTTCAGAGGTAATAGCGGATCTGAACTGGGTAAAAGAACGGTATCCTTATTATTTTAACAGAGTGTTTTTGGCAGACGGGGATGCGCTGGTGGTGAATACACCGGATATTATCACCGTTTTGGATAAAATTTATGAGCTGTTTCCCCATATTCGCCGGGTCACCACCTATGGCACTGCCAGAGATGTGTTACAGAAGAGCCATGAAGAGCTTTGCCTGCTGCGCAGTCACGGGTTGGAGATGGTGTATATCGGCGCTGAATCGGGAAGTGACAAAGTCCTTGCAGATATCAATAAGGGAGTCACTGCGGCAGAAACTGTGGAAGCTTGCCAAAAGCTGAAAGCAGCAGGAATCAAAACCTCAATGACACTGATCACCGGACTGGGCGGTCGTGCCGACACCTGTGAGCATGCCATCGAATCGGCGAAACTGGTTACGGCAACAAAACCGGAATACCTGGGACTTCTTACATTGCAGCTTGGAAGAAACTCGCCTCTTAAAAAGGCGTGTCTTTCCGGAGCTTTTGATACCCTTAGTGTAGAGGAGAGCTTTGAGGAGCAAAAGCTGTTTCTGGAGAAAGTGGACAGTGAGGGGACGATTCTGCGATCCAACCATATTTCCAATCATATGGCACTTGCCGGAACGCTGAACCGGGATCGGGACAGTATGATCTCCCAGCTGGAACGGGCAATTGCATATGTGAAGCAAAGATAAGCGAAACCAACAAAAAAGCGAAACCCATCATCAGGCAATGTCAGTAAGTTAAGCTGACATACCCCCTACCATC
>JAZQHW010000090.1:0-3763 GCA_045540795.1 Faecousia sp.
ACTAGTTTTCAAGACTAGCTCCTTAAACCGCTCGGACAACTCTCCATAGCGGGACTTATCATATCATTTCAGGAATGAAAAGTCAAGATTCCTGTTTCCGCTCTACTTTTTTCTTGCTGCCGTCCGGGTAAACAATATATGTGTTATCCAGTTGACCGGTAAGACTTGCTTTTACAGAATCAATGTAGATCCTGCGCAGCTTATCCCGCTCCTGAGTTTCCTCCGGTGTAAGACCCTCTGCCTTTGCTTTTTTTGCCAGCTGATTGATCCGTGTGATTACATCATCCATTTTCATAATACATACCTCATATATAGCGGTCAATGACCACAGAAATTCTGTCTTTTTTTGTTTTGCCGTTAATGGCTCTGAGCTTGATTTTGCCAAGCCCTCTAACGGATATTTTGGAGTTTTCTTCTACGGTGCGGTCCGGTTTTTCGCAAGGCAAACCGTCGATAGCAGCTTTTCCGGAAGTAATAAACTGTGCAGCTGCACTTCTCCCGATTCGAAATCCGGAGGCAATAATACTGTCCAGCCGCAGGGATGCAACGGTGTCACGGACTTCTTTGGTAGCTGCTTCCGGTACGGAAACATCTTCCAAAGGAATTTGAGAAAGGTGCACCTTAGTCCTGCCGGCACCGATAAAGCTTTGAAGGATATAAGGTGCTATCTCAGCAGTTACGAAGATGTCACAGATGCCCGTTCCAACACAGATATCGCCAATAGCTTCCCGGCTGATGCCAGCACCGATCAGCGCACCTAAAAAATCCCGGTGTGAAAGAGTATCGCCCTGGAAATAGGTTGCTCGCAGGCATACTACCGGACTGTCAGTGTTGGTCAATACGCTTTCGTCAAGATACTCCGGAAGATAGATCAGCATTTTTCGCTCTGCGTCCGGATAGCCGCCAAAGAGGCGAAGCCCTTCCGGTTCACCAAAGAGAAAACGAGCCATCTCCAGTTCTCTGGGGGAAAGAAAACCGGTGTTTGCCGGGGTGTTTCGTTGAATGCCGTTGTTAATTTTATCCCAAAGCTTTGCTAAAAGAACCTTATCCTCAGAATTTTTAGCAATCTTCTCAATATTATCCCTGTTCATTTGATCACCAATGGTATTATAGCATAAGATTTTTTCAATGCAAGGAGGTTTTTCTTGTGCATTTGAAGATCCTGGAGTATAATAGGGAAAAAGGTGGGTGAAATGGTATGATCGTAGGTATTATCGGTGCCGGTGCTTCCGGTATGGCAGCTGCATTGGCAGCTGCGGAGAATCCCAATGTAACAGTACACCTGTTTGAACGGCAGGCGAGAGTGGGAAGAAAACTACAGGCTACCGGAAACGGTCGTTGCAATTTGACCAATTTGAATGCTGCGGCTGGCGGATTCCACGGAGAGGACCCGGCATTTGCAAACTGCGCGCTGAAATCTATGGACCCGGATAGTGTTATTTCCTGGTTCCGTGAACTGGGATTATTTACTGTGGCAGAGCCTTCCGGCAGGGTGTATCCTTATTCAGACCAGGCAAATTCTGTTGTGGATGTTCTTCGCTTAGCTTTAGAAAAGAAGAATGTTATCTTGCACTTGGGTTTTGAAGTAAAAAAGCTTAGGAAAGCGGAAAATGGCTTTTTTGCGGAAGATGGAGAAAATAGCGTTTACTGTAACCGTGTGATCGTTGCCTGTGGAGGTTTGGCTGGTACAAAGCTGGGGGGCAGTATGTCCGGTTATAAACTTTTGGCAAAACTGGGTCATAAGTCCACACGGTTGCGTCCTGCGCTGGTACAGCTGAAAAGTGACTGGGGCGGCATTCCGGCACTGAAAGGTGTCCGTGCAAATTGCTATGTACAAATTTGGAACGGAGATAAGCTCCATTCGGAAAGCACCGGTGAGATCCAGTTCACTGATTATGGTTTGTCCGGACCTGTGATCTTTGAGGTGTCCAGAGATGCTTGTGTTGGCTGTGGTCCGTGGATGGCAAGAATGGATATGCTCCCGGATATCTCACCGGCAGAGCTTTTGAAGGAACTAAGAAGACGCAGAGAAAATGATTTACCAACGGATGAATTGCTTACAGGTATTTTGCATAACCGCCTGGGAAGAGTTTTGACAAAAAATGCCGGTATAAAGGCTGGCAGACAAGCCTGCGAACTTACAGATGCAGACCTGGAATCCGTTTGCCAAGGGGTAAAATCTTTTGAAGTAACCTTGACTGAACCAATGAGTATGGACAGTGCCCAGGTAACAGCCGGTGGTGTGCTGACTTGTGATTTTTACCCGGAAACTATGGAAAGCAAACAAGTTCCGGGATTGTATGCCTGCGGTGAAGTGCTGGATATCGACGGCGATTGCGGCGGTTATAATCTGCAATGGGCGTGGAGCTCCGGATACCTGGCAGGAAAGAGTGCCGGAAGGGAAGAAAAATGATTCGAATCAGAGAAATTTCGCTGCCGCCAGAGCATAATATTGCCCAGCTGTCTTATGAGGCGGCAAGATTACTGCGGATTCCCAATAGTAATATTAAGGATTTGAAGCTGGTCCGCCGTAGTGTAGATGCACGGAAAAAGCCGGATGTGAAGATCGTATATACCATCGATGTGAAGGTGGAAGGAAACGAAGGAAAGATATTAAAGCAAAGCAGTTGTAAGCGTGCTTCTATTGCTCCTGCTTCTGTTTATCGTATTCCTACCGTAATCCATATGCCGGAAAAAAGACCGGTGGTTGTTGGCTTTGGTCCTGCCGGTATGTTTGCGGCGCTGGTTTTAGCACTTGCCGGTTTGAAACCCTTGATTTTGGAACGGGGAGAAGAGGCAAGGGTGCGCCATCAAAAGGTCGAGACATTTTTTGCAACCGGAAAGCTGGATACGAAAAGCAATGTCCAGTTTGGCGAAGGCGGTGCTGGTACATTTTCAGACGGTAAATTGAATACCGGTGTGAATAATCCCCGTATCGGCTGGATTCTGGAACAGTTTGTTGCTGCCGGTGCCCGGGAGAATATTCTGTTTGATGCAAAACCCCACGTAGGAACAGATGTGCTCCTGACGGTTGTAGAGAATATCCGAAATCGGATCATTTCTTTGGGCGGAGAGGTGCGTTTTAATGCCTGTGTTACGGATATCTTAAGTGATAGCGGTAAAATTACAGGTCTGCAGTTGGAAAACGGTGAGGAGATACTGTGCGATCACGTGATCTTAGCACCGGGACACAGTGCCAGAGATACATTTTCAATGTTGGAATCCCGGGGAATTCAGATGGAACCGAAAGCGTTTTCTATGGGTGTTCGCATTGAGCATTTGCAGGAAACCGTGAACAAAGCCCAGTATGGAAACGTGGATCCGGTACTGCCGCCTGCAGATTATAAGCTGGTAAAGCATTTGGATGAGGAAACGGTATACACCTTCTGTATGTGCCCCGGTGGCTATGTTGTAGCGGCAGCCTCTCAGGAAGGCGGTGTTGTGACCAATGGTATGAGTTATGCAGACCGTGACGGTACCAATGCCAACGCAGCATTGCTGGTAACATTGCACCCCAAGGATTTTCCGTATACCGGTCCTTTGGGTGGCGTTCAGTGGCAGCGTGAAATCGAGGAGGCGGCGTTTATTGCAGGCGGAAAGAACTATTACGCCCCGGCGCAGAAAGTAGGCGACTTTCTAAGGGGAAAAGCAAGTACCGAACCCGGTATGGTGCTTCCCACTTACCGACCCGGTGTAAAATGGTGCGATCTGCATACGGTGCTTCCCGGAAAGATAACAAGGGCACTGGAACAGGCAATTCCAA
>JAZQHW010000091.1:0-5318 GCA_045540795.1 Faecousia sp.
TCCGACTTCTTCCCGGCAGTCCTCACCGGTGACCTTATCGTCTCCTTTGATAATGCCGTTTTTGGTTCCGTAGTTATTCAGTACACGAGTCAAAGCAGTCTTGAAGCCGGTTTCGTGCATACCTCCCTCGGGAGTACGCACATCGTTGGCAAAGGACTGCAAGGATTCGTTATAGCCGTCGTTATACTGAATGGCGATCTCCGCAGAAGCATCTCCCTTGGCACCTGCCATATAGATCACGTCGTTGTGAAGGGCAGTTTTATGCCGGTTTGTCCAGGTGACAAATTCCCGAATACCGCCCTCATAGCACATTGTATCGGTTTGAGGTTCTTCTTCCCGGTCATCAGTAATGGTGATGGAAAGACCGGCATTCAAAAATGCCTCTTCCCGCATACGGTCGTGCAAAACGGTATAGTCATACACCACCTCATCAAACATTTCCGGATCCGGCTGGAAAGTAACCTCAGTACCGGTCTTTTCAGTAGTGCCAACGATCTTCATCTCCTGGGTAATATGACCCCGGGCAAATTTCATTTCATAGATATTACCGTTTTTATGGACCCTTACAGTGAGCCACTGGGAAAGGGCATTTACAACAGAAGCACCTACGCCATGAAGACCGCCGGAAACCTTATAGCCGCCACCGCCGAACTTACCGCCGGCGTGGAGCACAGTAAATACAACCTCCAGTGCAGGTTTTCCTGTCTGGGGCTGAATATCTACAGGAATACCACGGCCATCATCTGTAACGGTAATGGAATCTCCTTTGTTAATGGTAACTGTAATGTGCTTACAGTAGCCTGCCAGCGCCTCGTCGATGGAGTTGTCCACAATTTCATACACCAAATGGTGCAAACCGGACAAAGAGGTAGAACCGATATACATACCGGGACGCTTTCTGACCGCTTCCAGACCTTCCAGAACCTGAATTTGTTCCGCGCCGTATTCTTGTGTTACCTTCGTTTCTTCAGACATAATTATTACTCCTGTTATTCCTTGACTACGTATCCTCGTTTTATTTCCACTGTTTTTCCTAATTTCGTAAATCTTCCCGGTTCACAGCAGGTGATAAAAACCTGCCCGCCGGTAATTTGATTCAATACAAAATCCTGTCTGCCGGGATCCAGCTCTGAAAGCACATCATCCAGCAGCAGAACGGGGGTTTCACCGGATTCTCTTTCCATCAGTACCCGCTGGGCAAGCTTCAAGCTGATGGCAGCTGTCCTCACCTGCCCTTGAGAACCAAAGGCTTTTAAGCTGATCCCCGATAATGTTACATCAAAATCATCTTTATGGGGACCGGTAAGACATTGGGCACTTTCCAGCTCTGCCCGCATATGACTTTGTAAATGTTCTGTAAGCTTTTCTGTTAAAACCGATACAGGAGCAAAGGGATCTTCAATATTGGAAACCGTTTTATATTCCAAATGAAATTCCTCTGCACCACCGGAAAACATACGGTGATACTGCTCCGCCGCTTCTCCCAGGCTTTGATAGAACCTTGCCCGGTAAGAAATCAGCAGGGCGCCCACCTGGCACAATCGGGTATTATAATCCGGCAGTAAATCTGTCAGCCGGGGATTTTCAAACCGATCCTTTAAGATCCGGCTCTTTTGTTCCAGGATCCGCTGATATTCCGAAAGTGCCGCTTCGTAATTGGGACGAAGTTGACATAATACAAAATCACCCAGTTTTCTTCTTCCGGCTGCTCCGCTTTTTAATACCATCAAATCTTCCGGACAAAAGAGAACTGTTTGGAAAAGACCGGAAATTTCTCCGGCAGTTTTCTTTTTTGCTCCGTTACAAAACAGCTGTCTTGGTCTTGCGCCGGGAAATAAGATCCAACGAAGGGTCTGTTTCCGTTCCCGGGAGAATATATTTCCTTCTATAGAGGCAAATTCTTTACCGAAGCCCACCAGCTCACTGTTTTTTTGGGTACGGAAGCTTTTACCGCTGCCTAAATAGATAATGGACTCCAAAAGATTGGTCTTTCCCTGGGCATTATCTCCCACAATTAGATTTACACCGGGATCAAATTCCAGTTCCAGTTCTGTATAATTCCGGAACCCTTCCAGATTTATTTTATCCAGCTTCATAAATCACATAAGTTCTGTCTTCAAACTGTACCTTATCTCCGGGATACAGTTTTTTGCCGCGCATCGTACAAACTTCACCGTTTACCTTCACCAAACCGTCCTGGATCACAGCTTTTGCCATTCCTCCGGACTCTGTGGCATTGCAATATTTCAGCGCAGCTTCCAGCTTGATAAATTCCGTGGAGATCTTTACAGGAAATTCATCACCGCTGCTTTTTTTCGTAACTGTTACTTTCATAATGTTTCCTCTCAGGTGGTGATACGAACAGGCAGAACCATATAAGAGAAGTCATACTTATCTTCTGCCGGGGTCATAACAATGGGACTTAACCCGTTGGTCAGCTCCAGCACCACTTCCTCACTGGGAACTGCCCGCAGTGCATCACAAAGATAACGGACATTAAAGCCAATCTCCAGCTCCTTGCCGTCACCGGCAAAGCTGCAGCGGTCCTCTGCCGCACCGATGGTGGTGTTGGTCTTTAATAAAAGCAGCTGATTGGAGAAGGTGCAGCGCACCGGACTCTTGTATTTTTCAGAAACGATCAAACCCACACGCTCGATGGAAGAGGTAAGCTCTGCCACATTGGCGACCAGACGAATGGGACATCCGGTGGGAACTACCCGCCGCCAATCCAAAAAGTCACCCTCCAGCAAACGGCAAATCAAAGTGGCACTGCCGATCTTAAACAAAATATGCTTTGCACCCAAAGTAAAGGAAACAGCCTCTTCCTCATCCTGGAGGATCTTTTCCACTTCCTTCAGACCCTGTGCAGGCACAACAAAGGACATTGTTCTTCCGTTGGGCTCTTCACTGTGATAGGTACGCCGGGCAAGACGGAAACCATCCACAGCAATGGCAGAAACGGTATTTTCTTCCACTTCAAATTTTACACCGGTGTGAATGGGACGACCTTGATTTTCAGAAACGGAGAAGATCGTACCGCCGATCAGCTCCTTCAGTGCGGTTTGGGGCATCTGGACAGGTCTGCCGTTACCCACCTCCGGAAGTTCCGGATAATCATCGGCAGATTCTGCGGAAATGCTGAAGGAAGCATAACCGGCACGAATGGAAACCTTAAAGTTTTCATCCACTACAACGGTAACCGGACCTTCCGGCAACCGGCGGATGATATCACCAAACAGCTTTGCAGGCAATACGCATCTTCCCGGATCACCCACTTCTGCTTCGATTTCGTAGATAATAGCCGTTTCCATATTAAAACCGGTAAGCTGCAAGCCATCGGATGCACAGCAGAGAATACCTTCAATGGAAGAAAGGGCACTTTTTTGAGCAACTGTTCTTCCGGTAATATTAAGTCCGGTTACCAGCATACTTTTTTCACAGGTAAAACGCATATTGTTCGCTCCTTTTTGTAAAAATAATAAATAAAATATATAAAGATAAATATTTTAGGTAGTGTTAGTAGTAGTAGAGAATTTTTATGTGGAAAAGTGTATTTTTCCTTTGTATAAGAAGAACTTTTTTTCCACATGGGTATTGTTGAAAAAAGGAAGTTTTGCACATCCGGAAAAATGGGAAGATTGGAAGAAAGTTATACACAGAGAATCTTTCCACTTTCCACAGGTGTTGTGGATAAAATTAAAGACAGGAATTGATGTTTGCAGTGATATCCCGAATATGATTCTTAAGGGTGTCATCTCCGGTTTGTAACGTGGCTTCCACTTTCTTAATGGAGTGAAGAATGGTGGAGTGATCTTTGTTAAACTCCTTGCCAATATCCGGTGTGCTTAGATTTGTAAGCTTACGGATCAGGTAAATTGCCACCTGCCGGGCTTCTGCTGTACCCTTATTTTTCAGCGTACCACGAAGCACGGTTTCATCAATGTTATAGAATTTACAAACCTGGCTGATGATCAGGCTGGGAGTAGGCAACGCGTTGCCTTCGTTTTTAAACATATCGTCAATGGCACGGGAAACATTGGGAAGATCCAAAGGCATATTGTTAAGATCACGGTATGCCATAATTTTTTTAACGGTGCCTTCGATCTGCCGCACATTGTTGGTGACATTAACGGCAATATAATTACAGATCTCGTCATTAAGATCCAAACCCAGAGAAATGGCTTTTGTTTTGATAATTGCCATTCTGGTTTCATAATCCGGCGGCTGGATATCTACGATCAGACCCCATTCAAAACGGGTACGCAGTCGTTCTTCCAAAGTCAGCATATCGCTGGGCTTCCGGTCGGATGTCATAACAATCTGTTTATGCTCTTCATAAAGCTTGTTGAAGGTGTGGAAAAATTCCTCCTGGGTGGTTTCTCTGCCGGCGATGAACTGAATATCATCAATGAGGAACAGATCTGCTTCCCGGTATTTGCTGCGGAATTCAATATTTTTTCCGTCTTTAATGGCGCTTACCAATTCATTTGTAAACTGGTCGCCTTTAATATAGACGATGTTTGCATTGGGATTGGCTCTGCGAATGCCATTGGCAATGGCATACAGAAGGTGGGTCTTACCTACACCGGGAGGTCCGTAAAGGAACAGCGGGTTATATACCTGCCCTGGATTGTTACTGACGGCACTGGCAGCACCGTGGGCAATGCGGTTGGAAGGACCAACCACGAAGTTATCAAAGGTAAACTGGGGATTAAAATCCATAGAAGAGCTTTTGCTTTCCTTGGATTTATATGCCTTCAGCTCCTCTTCTCCAAACACCACCAGCTTGGCATCGGAATCGAAGATCTCTTTTAACGCATCGTGAATATAATCGGTGCAGCGGCGGCGGATGATTTCTCTGCGGAAATCGTTGGCTGAATAAAGAATCAGCTCTTCCTCATTGAGTTCCACAACCTCTGCGTCATCAAACCAGGCAGAAACGGTAACGGCACCTAAACGGTCCTCCATATGATTAAGGACTTTAGCCCAAACATAGGCAGAAGAATACATAAAAACGGGCTCCTTTCCTCTTTTTCTCAGGATAAAAAAGGCAGTATTTTCTCACCGTAAATTTTATCATATTTTTATAGAAAAAACAAGAAAAATTATCCACAATTCCTGTGGATAAATAAAAATTTTTACACCATTTTAAAGCAAAAAAAGAGGACCGCTTTTGCGCAATGTCAGTAAGTTAAGCTGACATACCCCCTACCATCTATTTCTTCGATGGTAGGGGGTGTTTTTTTGTAATATTTAAAAAAAGGACTTGACAAACGGGTCATTTCGTGCGGCCATTTTGCTAATCGCAATTAGCAAAA